>JBGPSX010000375.1:0-4299 GCA_041490325.1 Bryobacteraceae bacterium
ACAGTCACGGCTCAGAATGTAGATTATGCCGCTAGCCGAGCCGTGACCAAAGGGAGCGGGCTTCAAATATGGCTTTCCCAACTATAGCTGTTATCGCCATATCCGTCAAGCCGTAGGTCCGTGACGGATATCATGAGCATGCGCCATGAAGCTGCCGATCGAGTTCGACTCCCTGGTCTGCAGCGACCTCACCGAAGCCTCCACGCGCGAATGGCTGGAAACCAACGGCATCGGCGGATTTGCATCCTCTACCGTCGTCGATCTCAACACCCGCCGCTATCACGGCCTGCTTACGGCGGCCACCAAACCCCCAGTCGGCCGCTACGTGCTGCTCTCGAAACTCGAGGAGACCCTTGTATTCGGCGGCAAGCGCGTCGAACTCTGCGTGAACAAGTACGCGGAGGCGATCCATCCGCAGGGACACATGTATCTCCATTCGTTTCGTCTCGACCCATTCCCAGTGATCACGTATCGAGTGGACGACATCGAGATCGAAAAATCCATTTTCATGGTGCACGGCGAGAACACGGCCGTTATCCAGTACGAAGTTTTTGGCAAGCTGAAGGACCGGCCCTGTCATCTGGAAGTCCGGCCGCTGATTGCGTTTCGCGACTATCACAGCACCACGCACGCCAACAACGGGATCAACCGGAACGTCGAGACCGCCCCGGGACAAGCCACCGTGACACCGTACAACGGCCTTCCCAGTCTGCATTTCGCGCACAATGGCGAATCGATCGATAGGTCGGGATTCTGGTTCTACAATTTCGAGTACGAGCGCGAGCGGGAACGCGGACTGGATTATCTGGAAGACCTCTATAGTCCATTCGCTCTGTCGTTCAATCTCGCGAGCGGTTCGGTCGCGATCATAGCCTCTACCGAGCATCACGAAGCGGCCGAAGCGCGTCTACTGGAAGACGAGGAGGTGGAACGACGCGAGCGGATCGCGCCCGCCGCACCGCCCGCCAAGGACGCGTTTGCGACTCTTCTGACTGCAGCAGCGGACCAATTCATTGTTGCGCGAGGCGATCAAAACTCCGTCATCGCGGGCTATCCCTGGTTCGGCGATTGGGGGCGCGACACCATGATTTCGCTCCCCGGACTCACGCTGGTTACCGGCCGTTATGACGAAGCCCGCAATATTCTCCGCGCCTTCGCCCGCAGCATGGATCGCGGCATGCTTCCGAATCGTTTCCCGGACGCCGGCGAAACGCCCGAATACAACACTGTCGACGCCACGCTGTGGATGTTCCACGCTGTCTACGAATTTCTGCGCTACACGCGCGATTACGACTTCGTCCGCTCTGAGTTGTACGGGCCACTGGTTGACAGCATCGCGTGGCACGAACGCGGCACCCGTTACGGAATCCGGCTGGATTCCGATGGCTTGCTGGAAGCCGGCGAACCCGGCGTGCAACTCACCTGGATGGACGCGAAGATCGGCGATTGGGTGGTGACGCCGCGCCAAGGCAAGCCGGTGGAGATCCAAGCGCTTTGGTACAACGCCCTGCGCGTGATGCAGCACCTGGCTGGCAAATTCGGCGATCGCGATCAAGTTGCCCACTATGCGGCTCTGGCCGACCACGCTCGTGCCCGCTTCCTCGAGGTTTTCTGGAACGACGCCGATGGCTGCCTGTACGACGTGCTGATGGATTCAGGACCCGATCGCGCCATCCGTCCGAATCAAATCTTCACCGTCAGCCTGCCGCATCCGTTGCTCGAAGGCGAGAGGGCGCTTCGCATCGTGGACGTCATCGAATGGGAATTGCTGACTTCCTACGGTTTGCGCACGCTTTCGCCGCGCGATCCCAATTATCGTGGCCACTACGGCGGCGATCCGCTCAGCCGCGACAGCGCGTATCACCAGGGCACCGTCTGGCCGTGGCTGCTCGGTCCGTTCCTCACCGCTTACGTGAAGGTTCACGATTCCAGCAACCAGGCGCGCATTCGCGCCGACCATTTCCTGGAACCTCTGCGCGCTCATCTCTGGCAGGCCGGACTGGGACAGATTTCCGAGGTTTTTGACGGAGATGCGCCTCACCATCCGGGCGGCTGCATCGCACAGGCCTGGAGCGTCGCCGAAGTCCTGCGCACTTATTTTGAGGATGTGAAAGGCCGGAAACCAGAATTCGAGAGCCAACCCTAGAACTACGGTAGGCATATGTGGTAGTCTTCTCCAGATGACCACTAGGCATTGGTACTAACCCGCTTTACTTTGCCAGGCGACGGGTTTACCATGGGACCATCCCCCGAGGTCATAATAGGAGGGGAAGGCATTTTGCTTAAACTGAAGCGAGTTGAAATTCAGGGCTTCAAGTCCTTCTTTGACCGAACCGAGATGAAGTTCAACGGTTCTGGCATTGCGGCTGTGGTCGGTCCGAACGGCTGTGGAAAATCCAATCTAAGCGACGCCATCAGTTGGGTCTTGGGCGAACAGTCCGCCAAGACACTGCGCGGCACGCGGATGGAAGATGTGATCTTCGCCGGCACGCGCGATCGCAAACCTCTGAGCATGGCGTCGGTCACCATGACGCTGGTGGATCCGGCTGCGCACGAACCGCGACCGCATCACGGTGAGAACGGCCACGCCAGCGGTCACACCAACGGTACCAACGGCAATGGTCATGTAGATCACAAACCGAGTGAAGTCACGATCACCCGCCGCCTGTTTCGTTCGGGCGAGAGCGAGTATTTGATCGACGGCAAGCTGGCGCGGCTACGCGACATCCAGGATCTCTTCATCGGCACCGGTCTCGGTCCAGAAAGCTACGCCATCATCGAGCAGGGCCGCATCGGACAAATCCTCAGCAACAAGCCACAGGATCGCCGGGCCATCATCGAAGAAGCCGCCGGGATCGGAAGGTTCAAGACCAAAAAGCGCCTGGCGGAGGCGAAGCTCGAGGGCGCCAAACAGAATCTGTCGCGCGTGTTTGACATTCTCGAAGAAGTCAGCCGGCAGGTAAATTCGCTGAAGCGCCAGGCCTCCAAGGCGCGTCGCTATGAAGAGCTGAAGGGCGAGTTGATCACGCAGTTGCGCCTATCGCTCACGGGCCGTTATCGCATGCTGGAGCGCGAAGCCGCGAAGACCGCGCTGGATCTTAATCTCGCCAATTCCGAATTCCAGAACCTATCGAACGCCGTCGCGGAGGGCGAGAAGGAATACAGCGCGGCACAGGAAACCTGCTATCGCAACGATGCCGAGCTGACGCAGGCGCGGCAGCGGCTGGCCGACTTGCAACTGGAGCAGGAGCGCACGCGCGGCAAACTGGACTATCAGGCCAAGCAGATCGGAGGCATCGAAGAACGCCTCACGCAGGGTGAATCGGAATCGCAGGAACTCGAAAAGCGGCAAGCGCAGTCTCAACAAGAACTCGAGACGCACCTCAATTCAGTAGCTGAACTCGAAGTACTCACGGAGTCCGCGCAGCAACGCCTGGCTTCAAAAACCGCTGAGCGCGAACAGTTGCAACAGTCGCTGCAAGAGCGCACCCGAACACTCGAGACGGGGCGCCAGAATGTTCTGCGGCTGCTGGGCGAAGCGTCGGCGCTGAAGAACCAGTTGGTTCAGATCAGCGAGTTTCTTTCCGCGATCGAGCGCGACTCGGCCCGTTGCAGGAAAGATGAACAGACCTCGACTGCCGATCTCGAGCGACTGGAATCCATCAAAACCAGCTTGTCGGAGCAGATGGCCACGCGGCAAATGGAGCTTGATTCCACAGCCGATCGAAAGCGTCGCGTTGAAGACGACCTGAACATCCTCAAGGCTAATGCGGCGGAAGCGCGCCGCTTGCTGGACCATTTGAAGAATGATTCTTCCAGGCTCAAAGCCCGCAAGGACTCGCTCGAAGAAATCCTTTCTCACCGGGCATATACGGCGGAAAGTGTAAAGCGATTGTTCACCGCAATTCAGCGCGGTGAGGCGGACGGATTCCGGCCCGCGGGCGTGCTGGCCGATTTCGTGGAAGTGGAGACGGCTTACGAAAAGGCCGCCGAGGATTTCCTGCACGAAGAGCTGGAATACGTCGTGGTGCAGAACTGGAGCGAAGCCGATCGCGGCATCGACATCATGCGCGCCGACCTGGATGGCCGCGCCACGTTTCTGGTTCATCCGGAACCCGGCGAGCAACCCGTTGTCCTTCAGGATCTTTCCAGCGCCGAGGGCGTTTCGGGCCGCCTGACGGACCATCTTCGTTTCACCAACGGCTTCGCGTCCGCGCCACAGGATCTGCTGCCTCGGCTAGCTCGCTGCTTCCTGGCGTCGGATCGGGCGGCGGCGCAACGTCTTTCTGTCGAGCATCC
>JBGPSX010000376.1:0-4290 GCA_041490325.1 Bryobacteraceae bacterium
AAGACAACATGCTCGGCCACATCGCTCTGAAACGCATCGGCCGGCCCGAGGATGTGGCGGCCGCCGTAAAATTCCTGGCAAGCGAAGAGGCCAGTTACATCACCGGACACGTCCTCGACGTGAACGGTGGTCTGTATATGTAAACGCGCCAAACCAACCACGCGTTGAAACGTCTGTAGTAGTTGACCCCTTACGAAATAAAGCCGTCCCCCGAGAGCACCTTCACGCTCGAAGTCTTCAAAACCGGCCTGCAAACGGGCAAGAAACACTTTCTCTTCTTCGAGCAATACGCCGGAGCAATCGATTACAACCACGAGCGCCCGGAATCTTCCCAGGTCCGTTTCAGCGTGGAAGCCAAGAGCGTCACTTGCAAGGACCAGTGGGTCAAGCCTGCAGACCGCAAGAAAATCGTCCAGGTCGCGGTCAACGATATGCTCGCTGCCGCCCAGCATCCCCAACTTACGTTTACTTCCACTCGCATCGCGGCCAAACCGCGAGGACAATATGAAATTCAGGGGAACCTCACCATCCGCGGCGTCTCCAAGCCCATTACATTTCTCGCCGCGGTCAAACCAATCGGCGATCACCGGCTCGAGATCGATGGCGATGCCGAGATCAGCCTGAAGGATTATGACCTCAAACCTCCGTCCTCCATGGCCGGCCTGATCGGCGCCAAGGACAAAATGACGATTCGGTTTCTGGTCTGGGCCGAAAAAAATAATTAAGGTTCTTGACACGCATTCTTCTTCCACTTACACTGGTAACCATTAGGTTACCTATTGAACACAGCGCCCGCTATTCAACCGGATGTATTTCATGCCATCGCCGATGTCACCAGGCGCGCGATTCTCGATCGGTTGCGCGAAGGCGCTCAGCCGGTCAACGAGCTCGCCCGGCCGTTTTCGGTGAGTCGTCCGGCCATATCAAAGCATCTACGAGTACTATCGGAGGCACGCTTGGTGCTGGAGCGCCGCGAAGGACGCCAGCGCATGTACCGGCTGAATCCGGCGCCGCTCCAGACTCTCGACCGCTGGCTCGACCAGTATCGTGATTTCTGGAAAATGAATCTCGAGAACTTAAAACGGCACGTGGAGGCGCGAGAGAAAAAGAATGACCGTTGAAATTCAAGGCCTAACCATTGTGGCCGAGATTGAAATCGAGGCTGCGCCTGAAACAGTTTTCGACGCATTCACCGATCCAGGTCAGTTAGCATCTTGGTGGGATCGGCGGAAACCTATCGCACCTCGAACTGGCAGATTGATTTGCGCGCTGGCGGCAAATGGAGTTGCGAAGCCCGCAATGCGGAGGGCGCCATGACGGTCCATGGCGTGTATCTCGAAGTGGATCCGCCACGCAAAGTCGCGTACACCTGGAATCCGGCCTGGGATCCGGGCCCGGAAACGGAAATTCACGTCACGTTTGAGCCGCGCGGTTCAGGCACGTTAGTGCGACTCGTCCACTCCGGCTTCGAGGAACGCGAAAAATCGCAGCAAGGTCACACGCAGGGATGGTCGCGCGTGCTGGGTTGGCTACAACAACACATTCAATCGAAGGAGAACTGAACATGAGAAAGACACTCGCTTATTTCATCTTGGCTGCTGCGCCGTTACTGGCAGCCGAAGGCGGCGCACTCACCCCAACTGAACGCGCCTTCCTGATCGAACAAATGGAAGCATCCAAGAAGCTGTTCCTGGCCAGCATCGACGGTGTCACCGCCGCGCAGTGGAAATTCAAGCCTGCTCCGACGGTCTGGTCGGTGGCCGAATGCGCCGAGCACATCACGTTGTCTGAAGGTTTTCTGTTCGGAGTATCGCAGCAGATGCTGAACTCGCCTGCGGTTCCTCGGCCGGAGAGTTCCAATGCGGAGCAGGATAAGAAGCTCGTCGCAGCGGTCGGCGATCGCAGCCACAAGGCGACGGCGCCGGAACCGATCGTCCCCAGTGGCCAGTTCGCAACGCCTGCCGATGCAGTGCGCGAGTTCACCGCACGGCGCGACCGCAACATCGCTTATGCCCGCACCACCACCGACGAGTTGCGAGTTCACGTCAGCGCTGGACCGCTCGGCCCCATGGATGCCTATCAGTTCTTGCTGTTGATGGCGTCTCACACCGCGAGACACACCGCGCAGATTCGCGAAGTGCAAAGCAACGAGGCATATCCCAAGACCAGCGCAAAGTTGCAGTTTCTGCTGACCTACACGCTGGCGCGCGGCACGGCGGACCAACTGACTCCCGCGCAGATGAAGATTCTCGGTGAACACGGGGCATACCTCCAGAAGCAAGCCAGCCGCGGTCTCCTCGCTTGGGGAGGTCGCGTTGCGGATCCGAAGAGCCCGCGCGGACTTGCCCTGCTTGAGGTTTCCAGCGAGGACCAAGTGCGGGAGCATATGCGCAACGATCCGGCAGTGAAGGCCGACATCCTGCATTGCGCGTCAGAACCGTTCTCGGAATTCATTCGAGTACCGAAGGGCTGACGGCTTGAAAATGGAACCTTTTGGGCATCGTGCCTGAATCTATTACAGTTGGCCCGCTTGTGCAGACAGCTCGGACCCCTTCTAGCGGTTGTGGCGTCGGTGTGCCTGTGGCTGCCTCCCACGGTTCAGGCTCAGACCGGCATCGTCACTGCGAGTGGCGTGCCGGTTCCGGGCGCCACTGTTAAAGCCACGCGGGCCGACAAATCTCTCGTCACCGTAACCGACTCCAACGGGCGTTACCAGTTGGATGGCATGACGGATGGCAACTGGGCGTTTCAGGTGGAGATGTTTCGATTCGAGACCGCGCGCAAGCAAGAGCAGGTGCAGGGCGCGTCGAACCTGGAATGGAGTCTCACCTTGCGGCCGTTCTCGGTCGCGGGACCAGGCGGGCGAGCAGGATTCAACCGGCCGCAATTTGCACAACGCGGAATGCAGGGCGGACGCAGTCAAGCGCAAGCGCCGGCCGTCAATGAACTGACCAATCAACTCGAAGGACAAATCGGCCCGGGCAGCGCCGCTGAATCGATGGAAGCTCCTTCCGGCGCCCAAAGCGAGAGCGCCAACGAAGCTTTCCTGCTGAATGGAACTCTGAGCCGGGGATTGCAGGATGTTTCGGGCGATCCGGGCGGCGACTTTGGTCCAGGATTCGGGCGCTTTCCCGGCATCGGCGATGCACAAGGTCTCTCACAGGATGGACCACCGGGCGCGAACGGACAAGCCAACAGTCCCGGCGGTCCGGGCGGCGCCCCAGGATTCGGCGGTGGCGGTTTTGGCGGACGGGGCGGTGGTTTCGGTGGTGGCGGCTTCGGCGGGCGGTGCGGTGGCTTCGGCGGCGCACCGGGCGGCGGACGGGGTCAACCGAACTTCCGCGGCCGGAACGCAACCGATACCGGACTGATCGGCAATCGAAGAAATCGCGGCCAGCAGACCATCCACGGCATGGTCAATGTGGTTCTTCAGAATTCCGCTTTCGACGCGCGGCCATTCGCCGTGAATGGTCAGGAGATCGACAAGCCGTCGTATGCAAAAGAGCGCTACAGCATCCAACTCGGCGGACCGCTGATGATCCCCAAGTTGTTCAAGCTCGAAAACACGACCTTCAACTTCAACTACACCGGAAACCGCGCCGATAATTTGAGCACTCAAGTGGGCACCGTCCCCACGCTGTTGGAACGCGCCGGTAATTTCTCGCAATCGAATACCATCCTCTACGATCCTGCGACTCACGTGCCGCTGGCCGGCAATCAGATTCCGGCATCGGCGATCAGCTCCATTGCATCCGGCCTGCTGAACTATTTTCCAAAGCCGAACCAAACCGGATCGTGTTCGGCCAACGCACTGAGCAGTTGCGCGGCGCAGAATTTCCAGTTCACCACCACGGTGCCGAACAACAACCAAAGCGTCGGCCTGCGCCTGGGCCAGAGCTTGGGACGCCGCGACCGGCTGGCGCTGAATTTCCAGTTGCAGGACCGGTCCGGCATCACGCCGCAGATTTTTGGATTCCTGGATCATAGCGAGGGCCGAGGCGTGAACGTCGGCTTGAACTGGACCCACACATTCGCGCGCCGCGAATTCAACATCCTGGGCGTCACTTTCAATCGCAACCGTAACGATGCCGTGCCGTTCTTCGCGAATGGAACGAATGTCGCGGCCGCGCTGGGGATCGCCGGCACGAGCAATAATCCCGTCAACTTCGGCCCGCCGAACCTGAACTTCACCAATTTCGCGGGACTCACCGACGGAAGCGCGTCCGAGAGCCGTATCCAGAGCATCAACGTTCACGAAGCCTTCACCTGGATGCGCGGGAAACACACGCT
>JBGPSX010000377.1:0-4285 GCA_041490325.1 Bryobacteraceae bacterium
AACAGCGGCTTTCGATCGGCCGCTGCTCAAAGAGATTGCGTACGCCGTCACTCCTGAGCGGCTCATCATCGCGCTGGATTCGAAGGGCGGAAAAGTAGTGGTCCGTGGATGGCAGGAGTCCACTGAATCGACCACTGAGGAAATGATCCCGCGTCTCGAGCCCTACTGTTCGGGATTCCTGTGCACCTACGTGGACAAAGAGGGCCTCATGGAGGGCACTGATCTGGAATGGTTCCGCCGCTTGCGATCATTGACCAACCACGAGCTGACAGCGGCGGGCGGCATTACGACATTGGACGAAATCCAGGCATTGCAAGAACTCCGCATCCACGCCGCGCTCGGCATGGCGATCTATACCGGACGATTGAAATTGGACGAGTTGGCCAGCTCGCTGGGATGCGAGATCCAATAGTCCGGCTCCCACTTGGCCATCTCCGCGCGATCGCCGTAGCCCCAGGTCACCGCGCAGGTCCTAACACCGGCGCGCCGTCCGGCTTCCATGTCGGCTGGTGAATCGCCGACCAGCAGGCAATCGCTGGGACCGGCGCCGAGCGCCTGGAGTGACGCGAAAATCACGTCCGGCTGAGGCTTGGCGGGAAAGCCGTCGGTTCCCTGTACGTGATCGAAATAGGGGAGCAGGCCAAACATGTCGAGGATCAGGCGCGTGGTCGGCGTGCCCTTGGTCGTTGCGGTCGACTTTCTGCCCGGCAGCGAGGCCAGCGCCTCCGCCACGCCCGGAAAAGCGCGCGTCCCGCCATGATTGCGCGAAAGGTAGAGCTGGCGATAGTCGGCGATCATCGCATCCATCTCTTCGCGCGAACGTTCCGGCAAAAGCTCCTGGAATAAATCGATCAGGTGCCGGCCGATGTAGCGGCGCAGAAAATCATCGCTAACAGAATTTTGACGCGTCCGAACCAGGACGCCTTGAATCGCGCTACAAATATCGGTGGCCGAATCGAGCAACGTGCCGTCGACGTCGAACAGATAAACCGGAAAATGCGGAACCACGCCTCGTGCGCTGTCGGCCAGCAAGGTTTACGACGACACCAAACTTGATAACGATGAAAACATTTTTTGAAGACCGCTCCCTTTGGTCACGGCTCGGCCAGCGGTCCGGAGTGCACAAAATCGACGTTGACGGTTTCCAGCCCCTAGCCGAGCCGCGACCGCAGGAAGCGGTTTGAGTGTGTTTTTCATCATCCTTACGCGGGTTGCGGACGCTCGCCGCCCAACAGGCCTGGAAGAGGCTTGCCGCCCCCTTCGGGCCGGATCACCTGCTGCTTTTCACCACCCTCGGGCGGTTTCGTACGTCCGGAAGCCGGTAGGGTCTCACCGTCAATCAGCAGCTTTACTTCCGCGCCATCCAGCACTTCGCGCTCGAGCAAAGCCTCGGCGATGCGCCCCAGAGCTTCGGTTCGCTCCTCAATGATCTTGCGCGCCCGGTCGTAGCCCATGTCGACGAGTTTCCGAACCTGCTCGTCAATCTTGATCGCGGTAGCTTCGCTGTAATCGCGATGCTGCGCGATCTCACGGCCCAGGAAGATTTGTTCTTCCTTCTTGCCGAAGCTCATGGGACCGAGTTCGCTCATGCCCCACTCGCAAACCATCTTGCGAGCCATCTCGGTGGCGCGCTCGATGTCGTTGCCCGCGCCAGTGGTGATGTGATGCATGAAAATCTCTTCGGCGATACGGCCGGCCATCAGGATGGCGAGCTGAGCCTCGAGATATTCCTTGTTGTAGCAATGTTTGTCGTCGATCGGAAGCTGCATGGTCAGCCCCAGCGCCATGCCACGCGGGATGATGGTGACCTTGTGCAACGGGTCGGCTTCCGGAACAATGGCAGCCACCAGCGCATGGCCGGCTTCGTGATAAGCAGTGTTGCGTTTTTCGGTGTCGCTGATGATGAGCGACTTCCGTTCCACGCCCATCATGACCTTGTCCTTGGCCAGTTCGAAATCAAACTGCGTGACCACTTTGCGATTCTGGCGGGCGGCCACCAGCGCCGCCTCGTTCACCAGGTTGGCCAGATCGGCGCCCGCAAATCCAGGCGTACCCCGGGCAACCACCGACAGATCCACGTCATCCCCCAGCGGGGTCTTCTTGGTATGCACGCGCAGGATCATCTCGCGACCCTTGACGTCGGGACGGCCCACCACCACGCGGCGATCGAAACGGCCCGGCCGCAGCAAAGCGGGATCGAGCACATCCGGACGGTTCGTCGCGGCGACCAGTATGACGCCTTCGTTCGATTCGAACCCGTCCATTTCAACCAGCAACTGGTTCAGAGTCTGTTCGCGCTCGTCGTGTCCACCGCCCAAGCCGGCTCCGCGATGGCGCCCGACCGCGTCGATTTCATCGATAAAGATGATACACGGGGCATTCTTCTTGCCCTGTTCGAAGAGATCGCGCACGCGGCTTGCGCCAACGCCCACGAACATCTCGACAAAATCCGATCCAGAGATGGAAAAGAACGGCACACTGGCCTCGCCTGCGATGGCGCGGGCGAGCAGCGTCTTTCCGGTTCCGGGAGGTCCGATCAGCAGAACGCCTTTTGGAATCCTGCCGCCCAACTTCTGAAATTTCTGCGGCTCCCGCAGGAATTCGATAATCTCCTGCAGCTCTTCCTTGGCTTCCTCAACACCGGCAACATCTTTGAAGGTGACTTTCTTTTGCTGGGAGGAATGCAGGCGCGCGCGGCTCTTTCCGAAACTCAAGGCCTTGTTGCCCCCGCTCTGCATCTGGCGCATCATGAAGATCCAGAACGCCAGCAGCAGCACGAACGGAATAGCATTGATCAGTATCGAAACCCATCCACCGCCGGCTTCCTTGTTGTAGTGGATGTCCACGCCCTTAGCCAGCATGGCGTCGTCCAGCGCCTGGTGATTGGTCGGAATGACGGCGTGCAGCTCCTGGTCGTCTTCTTTGTACTTTCCTTGGAGATCGTTGCCGGTGATCCTGACCGACTTGATCTTGCCCGCGTTCACATCGTTCATCAAGCTGGTAAAGGATAGCTGCGCGTCCGGGCGCGACTTGTTTTTTTGGACCAAGGTCCAAAACAGCACGACCGCCATTATGATGACCACCCAGAAAACTGCGGTCTTGATATTGGAATTATTCATTGCCTCTCCGCCGTCCACCTTGTAGGGAATCTACATATTGGACGTTACGACTACTCCGATCGATACGAAATTCCCGAAACGGACTCCGCCACCCGGAGGACGACTTGAGTCGACGGCCCGGCTGCGAACTCGGCGGCCGCCCCGAAACATCTAGTCCAAACGATGACCCCATTATAGGTGATAATCGGCCACTTTCTGCGTTCCCACAAGGGTATACGGGCATCCTGGAACAGTGATTTGATCTTTTCTTCGTTAGATCGACCCACTCGCCGGTACTGGTCACCCGGTCTCCAGTTACGCAGTTCGAGGCCCCGAAGAACGCCACGCGATGCTCCCAGACGCTGCCAGTCCAGTTCATTCACCACTGTAGCATAAGGTTCCGTGGTTTCCCGTTTCTCCAGCACCTGCAATGTGATACGAGTGGAAGCGTCGGGGAGTTCCACCGAACCCGGCGCGCTGAGCCCGACGGCGAAGCTCGGGTCCCGAGCCGATTCCGCTGCTGCAAAACGAACCCAATCGAAGGACCGCAGCACATCCACGCCGGGCAGCCGGACGCGGTCGTGCCCTTTTTGAGAGCGGGCCATCTCGAGGATTCGCTCGACGTGTGCGAAGTCGATCTGGCGCAGGTCGCCTTTTACCGACTCGATGGCGCGCCGGATCAACCGGCGGGCGAGGGCCACCGGGACTGTGGTCAGCTCGGCGACCGGGAGGATCCGTGGCTCGTGGCCGGCAGCCAGTTGGCGCCGCGGGAGTTCGGTTTCCCAGTAGCGTTCTTCGTCCCAGGCCAACGTCGCCAGGTTCGCCAAAGCATCGTCCAGCCTGGGGTTGAAGTTCGCGCGCAGCAACGGGAGGATTTCGTGGCGCAGAAGGTTGCGGGCGAAGGCGCGGTCCTGATTCGTTTCGTCTTCGCGCCATTCGATGTTGCGCTCTCGAAGCCAGGCTTCGATCTCCGCGCGCGACAATTCCAGGAGCGGACGCACCAGTCCCTCGCGCGTGACCGGGAGGATTCCCGCCAGACCCGTGAGTCCGGAACCGCGCAGGATCCGGTAAAGCACCGTTTCAGCTTGGTCGCCTTGCGTGTGGCCTGTAGCGATGCGATCCAGTTGGCCCGAGGCGAGCAATTCTCCGTAGAATGCGTGGCGCACGCGACGAGCAGCTTGTTCGAG
>JBGPSX010000378.1:0-4285 GCA_041490325.1 Bryobacteraceae bacterium
CTGAAGGGCGAGGCCGGGATCGCCCGTTTCAGCTTGGTGATCCGCGAGTGCGCAAAGAACTGTGTAAGCGTGACTACCGAGGCGGATCCGATCAGCCGGGTAGTCCTTCGTGTTCTTGAGAACAACGAGAGCAGCATCCAGGCGTGCTTTGGCTTCGGAAGGGCGATGCAGCCGGCGTAGCGGATAGGCCGATCTCGCCAGCAGCACGGCCCGGTCGCGACCCGTTTTCAGACCGTTCTTTATCTCTCCGAGCCGCCGGATACCAAGGTCGTAGACGGCCAGCGCCCGCCGCGGATCCCGCTCACTCAAAACCTTGCCCAGTTCCCGTGCTGACGTCCCGAGACGTGCGCGACTGGCTGCATCTAGCGGATCCTTGCTGGCAGTTTCCTCCCACATATCCAGGCCTTTCTGAAAAACCTCGGCGGCTTCAGCCGGCCGGCCGAGATTGATGGCCTCCTCCTCGCCCAGAATGAGACCCTCCCGCAGCAATATTGCATATCGATTGAAGCGGCGCGCGGTCTCGCTTGGAAAGGTTGCCCTTTGACAGATTTCCTTCGCTTCGCGGATCGTCCTGAGAGCTGCTTCCAAATCGCCCTGGTACCGGAGTGCATTGGCTAAAATGCTCAGGCTGGCGCCAGCCAAGTCCTGAGCGGAGGGGATGGGTCGCGCCATTTCGACGGCCTTCCGGGCGTAGCGAGCCCCCTCCGAAAACATATGCATGTTCACGTACGTGAGGGCCACGTTCTGATAAATATTCGCGGCGCCGCTGCGTTCCGCCTGCCGGGCATCGCCAGCGCGCAGGAAGCCTTCCAGGCGCACTGGAACTCGAGCATCATCCTGGCGCAGGAAGGCGTCGAGACGGTCCACCGCCTTGCGGATATGGACCAAGGAGTCCGCGCGGCGTTCCTCGGTGTCGGATAGAATCATGCGGTCGTTGGCTATGAGGGCCGAACGGAACAGCGCGTTGCGGTCGTGAGGACGGGACTTGAGCACTGTATCGATCAACGCGTCCGCTTTCTTCAAAGTGGCCTCTGCCTTGGCCGGATCACCCAGGTTGAACTCGGCGTTGACACCTTGGATTCGCCCCAACCGCCAATAGCCCTCACCGATTTCTTGTATAAGGTCCAGATCTCCCCGGGAATCGTGGGAGAGCCCCTCCAGGTACTCCAGAGAAGCTGAAACTAGGCGCTGCCTGGCATCGACCGAACCCGGCAAGGCACGGATATTCCGGTCGAGATCCATAACTTTATTCGCCAATTGGCGTAGCTGCCCGAATCGCCGCTCCGCGAGAACGCGTTCCCGATTCGCGATGAACAGCCCGGTGGAAAGGCTCGCGATCACCAATGCCGCGGCAGTTGCAGTCACCCAATGACGTCGCAGAAGTCTGCGCGCACGGTACCAGACGTCGCCCGCGCGTGCCTGCACCGGCCGCCAGTCCAGAGCGGCGCGAACATCGCTAGCAAACTCATCCACCGAAACGTAGCGCTCTTCCGGTTCGGCGCGAAGCGCCTTTCCGACGATGAAGTCAACGTCCTTCGGAACGTCCGGATTCACGCGGCTCGGCGGCGCGATTTCGGGTTTCGTCGCACTTGAATTGTTTTCACGCGGCCCCACGCCGGCCAGCAGTTTGTAGAGCACCGCGCCCAGCGAGTAAACATCGGTGGCCGTAGTCTGAGCGTGCCCGGCCAGTTGTTCCGGGCTGGCGTAGTTCGGCGTAAGCAGCCGTTCCACGGTTTGAGTGGTATCGCCGGTTTCGTCCAATAGTTTGGCGATTCCAAAATCCAGCAGCTTCGGGTGACCGGATCCGTCGACCAGAATATTCGATGGCTTCAGGTCGCGATGAATGATCAAACGCCGATGCGCGTGCGAGACTCCGTCGCACACCCGTAGAAACAACTTCAGCCGTTCCCGCACGTCGATCCCGGCCGCATAAGCATCGATCGGAACACCCTCCACGTATTCCATGACCAAAAAGGGCCGGCCATCCTCGGTGTGTCCGGCATCGATCACGTGCACGATAGAAGGGTGATGGAGCGAAGCCAGTAGCTGGCGTTCTTTCAGAAAACGATCGAGCAATATTGCTCGATGCCCGTCGGCGCGCAATAGCTTCACGGCCACTTGTTGTTGAATCTCGCCGTCGGCGCGCTCTGCCAGGTAGACGCTCCCCATGCCTCCGCGGCCGATCAGAGAAACGATCCGGTAGGACCCAATGGCATCGCCCGGCGCAGCTTCGCGGCTGGTTCGTAGCGACCACGCAACACTCTGGATGGCGTCGTCGAAGTAGGATTCCGCGGCCCCTGCGTATTCGAGCAGAGATTCCACTTCGGATCGCACCTGCGGGTCCGGACATGCCCGCGTGAGAAAATCCGCCCGCTGGTCCGCCGGAACTTCGGCAACCAGATCCAGGAGTCGCTCGACTTCGAGGTTCACGCTTCCATTTCCCGCCGCAGCCAGGTTTGGGCAGCGCGCAGTTCTCGACGCACCACGTGGGCGGGAGTCCCGGCACACTCCGCAATCTCCACCGCCGTCATCCCTCCGAAGAAGCGCATCTCCACCAAGCGGGCTTTCCCGCTGTCCTCACGGGCCAACGTGTTCAGTGCGTCGTCCAGAGCCATCACGATACGGTCTCGTTCCGGCGCGAAGTCAAAACGCGGCTCGAATGCAACTCTCATGTCGGCGCCCCGCTTGGCGGCCTGACGCGCCCGGGCATAGTCTACGAGTATCTGGCGCATCACTCGCGCGGCAATGCCGAAAAAGTGCGAGCGATTCTGATAACCTGCGCCGCTCGATTCCACTAGCCGCAGGTAGGCCTCATGAATCAGAGCAGTGGGCTGGAGCGAGTGATTGTGCAATTCGCGCCGCACGTATCCTTCTGCGATGCGGTGCAATTCCTGGTAGACCAATGGAAGTAGTTGATCGAACGCGCCCCGGTCGCCGCCACGAACGCGGGAAAGAAGTACGGTGATCGAGTCGGGCACGTTATTCGCAACACGAGCCACGCCGCCACTGATTTGAGGGGCTCGATTTATTAGCGAGACACTGGATTCTTCCAGCAGCCCGGGGCCATTGCTTAGGTCATGATTAAACATTAGACATTACTGATGCCTTGGGGGTCGATCAGGCTTCAGAAGAACTCCTTTTTTCGTCTCTAAAACGCGGTACGAACAATCTTTTTACAAGCGCGCAACAACTGGAAGCGGATCGGGACACTCCCCTAAGACAGGCGGATTTTGGTGGCGAAATAGATCGCCTTAGCCCAACTTATTTTCCGGTTGTCACACTGGCGCCAGCAAACCCGGGGTAAACCCGAGGGACAGCGACCGCGACGCTCCACTGGCTTCACGCCCCGATGATTAAAAGTCTTGAATGATCGCGATCCGTGGTCTACAATGAACTGAAAATTCGGTATTTCCGCGCAAGCGAAAGGCACATCCACCTCAAGGCGACAACACTGGCGCATGAATCTTGTCTCAAGCTCAACGCTAGCCGGCGCATTCCCATAGCGTGACGGTCGAAACTCTAATTTTACCGGCATGACGGCGCCGCAACCTCAGTTGTTCTTTTAATCCCGTGTGCTCGTTCGCAGCCACCTTCGGCCAAGGACGAGTCAGAGAAAAGAGATGATGAAATGAGTATTCGAGTTGAGGAACTCTTCCATGACGTGGCTGATTTGTCTGCCGAAGCCCGTGAACGGTTCTTCGCCGAACACGATGTAGACGCTGTAACGCGGAGGGAAGTGGAAGCGTTGCTGGCGTTCGATTGTCGTTCCAGCATGTCGCTAGAAAGTGACATTGGCCAGGTTGCCCAGGGAGCGCTGGCGCGCATCGAACACCAAGACATCCAATGCGGACCGTACAAACTCGGCGATCTGCTGGGACGCGGTGGCATGGGAACGGTGTACTTGGCCGAGCGTGTGGACGGTGAAGTAGCGCATCGAGTGGCCGTGAAGGTATTGCGGCCTGGAGCGGATGATCCCAGACTGCGCCAGCGCTTTCTCTCAGAGCGCCAAATTCTGGCAACTCTCTCGCATCCCAATATCGCGCGGCTGTTAGACGCCGGCCATCGCGAGGACGGGCAGCCTTATCTAGTGATGGAATACGTCGAAGGAAAGACAATCGATGTGTACACCACTGGATTCGGCATAAAGCAGAAGGTCACTTTGTTTCTCAAGGTGTGCGCCGCGGTCGGCTATCTGCATCGGAACCTGGTGGTGCATCGCGACCTGAAGCCACCCAATATTCTGGTCACCAAGGAAGGCGACCCGAAACTGCTGGACTTCGGCATC
>JBGPSX010000379.1:0-4283 GCA_041490325.1 Bryobacteraceae bacterium
ACAATTCTGCCACACACCGTGGCACAGCAAACGTGGCGCACGCACTCTTGCGTGCCGCGTAGGCACTCGTGCCTACGCCCGGTCCATGCGATTTCTCACAGCCCGCCGAGCGAATCCTTCTCCAAATTTCCCCGATACCGCTGACTCAACTTCAACTCCGTCCCATCTCGCAGCACCACTTCATAATCCCCACGAAAGCAAGGCCGCAACTCCCGAATCGAATCGACGTTGACAATAGCCGACCGGTGTATCCTACGAAACCGCATCGGATCCAGCTTGCCTTCCAGATTCCCGATCGCTTCCCGAAAAAGATGCGACCGTCCGCCGCTATGTACATTGACGTAGTTCCCCTGCGCCTCAATCCAATCAATCTCAGCCGCGCCAACGAAGAATACCCTCCCACCAGCCCGAATAATCAATCGCTGCAGATACTTCCCTCGCGGCTCCTCCAGCAGTGCAATCAACCGCTCCGGCCAGGACCCGTCCAAGTCCCGCCGCGCCCGCTCCAACGCCGCGTCAAAGCGCTCGCGGTCGAACGGCTTCAACACGTAATCGAGAGCGTGAACTTCAAAAGCTCGCACAGCATACTGGTCGAAAGCGGTAACGAAGATGACGCGAGGCATGCGATCGCATCCCACCGCCTCAATCACGCCGAACCCATCCACTTCCGGCATTTGAATATCGAGAAAGACCAAGTCGGGAGTGCGCGCCTGAATCGCAGCGATGGCGTCCGCACCACTCTCGCACTCCACCAAGTCGGTGACATCCGCATGCCTGCGCAGCATGTTGCGGATCGCCGTCCGGGCCAGTGGCTCGTCATCGACAATCAGCGCGCGAATGGAAGCCCGGCCCTTCATGCCGGCGTCGTGCAGAACGGAATTTCGATCATGACTTCCAAACCACCACCGGGAGCATCGGCCAGCGACAATCGCGATTGCGCGCCATACATCTGATCCAATCGAGCCCGCGTATTGGTCAGTCCAACTCCTTCCCGCGATGGCCGCGCGCCCAAGCCCGGCCCGGTGTCGCGCACGCGCAGCAGCAGCGAGAGACTGCGCCGGCAAGAGCTGATCTCGACGCGGCCCGGCGTCGCCTTCTGCGCGATCCCATGCCGGATCGCGTTTTCGACGATAGGCTGCAGAATCAGATTCGGAACCTGCGCGTCCAGTGTATCGGGATCGATCCGCATGTCCACCGCCAGCCGATCGGGAAAGCGGATGCGCTCGATTTCAAGGTATCGCGACAGAAAGTCGATTTCCCTGCTCAACGCTACTTCGGGGCTACCCGAATTCTCCAGCGTCATGCGCAGGAAATCGGCCAGCCGCGCCATCATCTTCTGCGCGGCCTCGATGTCCTCACCCTGCAGCGCCGCAATCGCATTCAGACTGTTGAACAGAAAATGCGGCTGAAGCTGCATCTTGAGCGCGTCCAGCCGGGCTTGCGCCAATTGCGCTTCCAAGCGTGACGCCTTCAGTTCTTCATCGCGCAATCGCAGGTAATAGTTGCGCGAGTGCAGCCAGCCCAGCGCCATGGCGCACACGATGATCCCCGTAAGATAGTCTCCGATCAGCACGAAGGATCGATATCGAAACAAAGCTGCCAAACGAGCCGCGCTGAACGCGACATACACCAGCACGAACAGCACGGTGTGAATGGCGGGGAAAAGAACCGTGATTACTCCGAATAGCGCGAACGTCTCCCGGCGCCGGCGCTGGTCAATTCTGGCGTACAGGAATCCTGTGGCAGCAAACACGGGGAGCCACAGATTCCATCGCAACATCTCCCAAAGGATCGCTTGCCGCCAGTCCGGTTTGTACGCGGCGAATTGACGAACCGGATACCAACTGTGGACGTTGCACAAGGCGAAGGCGCTGCAGGCCAGCGCCAGTCCCGCCCAGACCGCGCAGCGCCGGAACACCGGATTTCCATAAATCGAGGCCACTCCGGTCATTTTATCGGGCGCCGGTATGGCATCCGATGCAGAATCGCTCCTGCTTTCCGACCGCGCCGAGATCAGCCAGCCATCGCTTGGCCTGCTTTTCATACGCCGTACCCGGAAGCTCCTGAACCAGCCGTTCCAGATTTTCGCGGGCCTTTTCGTTGTTTCCCAGCAGGCGATAGCCGTCCGCCAGGCCGCCCATCAGTTCGCCGCGAGAATGCACACTAGCCTTTGCGAAAAACGGCTTCTCGAGTTCCAGAACTTTCTCGTAGTCGGCCACGCCCGTCTCGAGCAGCGGCTTGGCGCGCTCCGCGTCGATGTAATGCGAAGTGGCGAGAAAGATTGCGCCTCGCGGAATAACCGTCTGTAGACTGTCCGGCTCCAGCGCAACCGCGTCGTTAATCTCTTTCAGCCCTCGGTACCACTTCTCTTTCCCGCGCTGATAGTTACCCTGCTGGAAGAGAGGCCCGGCCTGAGAAAGGAGTCCTCCGCCATGCCAGACCATAGCCGGAGCATCTTTCGGATTGGCGGCCAGCGCTTCTTCACAAGTCTTCATCCCTCGCTCCATCCGCGCGGCATCGCCGGCATATCCGGCGAAGAAATCTTCCCGCACTACGCTATCAAATCGTGTCTGGGACGATCCGATCGCCAGCACGACCATCCCACAAACTGCAGTCTTCCGCATGTCGAACCTCCAGCCCGAGCATGCGCGACGCCGCCCGATTCCACCAGTTGTTTGTGACGAACCTGCTATGGGAGGGACGAAAACGCATGAACATGCCATCGATGTATTCTGGTGTCGTGTGGTTACAGAGCGTCATCTTTTTCGAAACGCCGGAAGAGATCTTCGCGCGCGTGTTCAGCGAGCTGAAGCCCCGCACGCCTGTCCCGGCCCTACGAGTCGAGTTTCGAAAATTCGCGAATGCCAATAGTTCGGTGCGCTGGGATGAAGCCGGCCTCCAGGTTCGCATCACCGATTTGCTCGAGGGCGCGCCGTCGCAAGTTCTGGAAGCGCTGGCCCACATCCTGCTGTCAAAACTGGTGCGCCGCGCCGTTCCTAAAACCTACGCCGAACGCTACCGCCGCTTTCTGAATCGCAAAGAGATGCGGCGCAGTCTCCAGTTGGTCAAGCAAGCCAGGGGGCGCAAGTTCATCTCCGGACCGAAGGGCGAGTGCTACGATCTCGAACAGATCTTCGATCAGCTCAATTTGCTTTACTTTAACGGATTGATGGCCCAACCGCTATTAGGCTGGAGCCGCAAGCCCTCGCGCGTGATGCTGGGCCACTACGATCCCTCCCACAATGCCATTATTCTGAGCAAGCTGCTGGACAGCTCAGCCGTCGCCTGCGTAGTGGTCGAATATGTTCTTTTCCACGAAATGCTGCACCTGCGCTTCCCAGTGGAGCATCGTGGAGCCCGCCGATGCGTCCACACCCGCGAGTTCAAGGAGGCGGAAAAGGCATTCCCCGCCCGCCAGCAAGCCAAGCTCCTGCTAAAGAAAATTTGCCGTTAGCGAAGAGGACTTGCCTCTTGGAATGATTCACTCCGTATCCTTCGGCAAATCCGAGGGCGAGTAAAAGTCCACACTAGACTGCTCGGGCGCCTCATTTTCAGAGAGACTCACAATGTCCTCCTCGGCGCCGGACCCAGCCTCCGGGCGCTTCGCCTTCTTGCGGTTCTTCGAGTCAGAGGAACCCGGATCGCGATAGGGATCGCGAAATAAAGAGCCCACACGGAAATCGTCCATGCACGGCCTCCTGGTCCGTGTTGTACACGAACCGGCGTCGGAAGTCAAAGGGATGCCTTCTGCTCCTGTACTCTCGTCATCCCAGAGCTGGCCGCCCTTCCCTTTCGCCGCCACTTCGACTACCCTGAACTCCATGAAACTTACATGCCTCCTGCTGGCTGCTTCAATCGCCTTCGCCGCCGATGCCCCTCCGCCGCCGCGGATATTCGGCGCCGCCCAGATCCAGGAGATCTATCGCGTCGTGCTGGATCGCGACGCCCTTCTGCTCGAATCCATCCTCGACGTCATCCGGCAAAAAGATATTCAGGATGGCCAGGTTCTGGTCACCGCCGGCTCAGTACAGGAGTGCACTTATCACTACGTAACGTCGACCGCGCTCAAGGCCACCAACGAATTCAAGACCGTGAAGGGCCCTTTCGAGATCCTGAACGCGGGTGGAATCATCGCCGCCGGAGAGCCGCATCTCCACATCACGCTCTCCAGTCCCGGCAAGGGCGCATTCGGCGGGCATCTCGAAAAAGGCTGCCGGATCCTGTACCTCGGAGAACTCACCATTCTGAAATATGCCGGCCCTCCGTTGCTCCGCCGCGAGAAC
>JBGPSX010000380.1:0-4246 GCA_041490325.1 Bryobacteraceae bacterium
CGCGCGTCACGAGTCCGAAAGATCATGCAGGCGCTGGACGCGATGTACCCGGACGTCAAGGTTCCTCTGCTTCACAGCAATCCGTGGGAACTGCTGGTGGCAACGATTCTTTCGGCGCAGTGCACCGACAAGCGCGTCAATGAAGTGACCCCGGGTTTGTTTCGCAAGTATCCAACGATTGCTGATTTCGCCCATGCCAACCAGCCGGAATTGGCGGCCGACATCCGTTCCACGGGATTCTTCAACAACAAATCAAAATCTCTTATCGGCGCGGCGCAAAGGGTACTGAGTGAATTCGATGGCGTCATCCCCAAGAGCATGAAGGAGCTGCTTACGGTTCCAGGAGCCGCCCGCAAGACCGCCAATGTCGTCCTGGGTGGGGCCTATGGCGTCAAAGAAGGCGTGGTGGTCGACACTCACGTGCAACGCCTTTCTCAGCGGCTGGATCTAACGAAGAACAAGGAACCGGTCAAAATCGAGCAGGATCTGATGAAGATCGTTTCGAGAGAGAAGTGGTTCACCTTTCCACTGCAGCTTATCTATCACGGGCGGGCGCTATGCGTCGCGCGCAAGCCAAAGTGCGCGCTCTGCAAGTTGGATCCGATCTGCTACGCAAAGGACAAGTTTACCGGCCCTGTGGTTCCTTAGCCTGGTATCGTCACAGATTCCGCATCAGGTAGGAGCAGATGTGGTAGCCGTCAATGAATTTGAACGGGGTCTCGCCGAGCGTGTAGTGACCGCACGGCAAGACGACCACCTTGTGATCCACACCATGCTCCCGCATTTGCTCGAGCACGTTCCGCGAGAACTCCGGTAAGAAGGTCGTATCGTAGGCCGCGTAGATGAATAATGACTTCTGTTTCTGGGCGGCGAATTGTTTCATGTAACTGACTGGGCTGATCGCGCTCCAGGCTTCACGCAGGTGGTCGAGATCGATGTTTTCCTCAAGAGTCTGGCGAATATGCTGCGTCGAAAGGCCCGTCCAGACCACGTCGGCGACGTAGGTGGAGCAGTGGTTGAAGACGTTCACCGATATACGCGGCTCATGTGCGCTAGCCAGACAAGCGTAAGATGATCCCAGACTAGTGCCGACGATCCCCAAGCGATCGAAGCCTTGACTTTCGAGCCAGTCGAAACAACAACGGACATCGATGACGGCCTGGCGCGTGGCGTCGATGGTGCGGCAGATGTTGGCGGAGACGGCGTAATCGGCGCGCTGAAGTTCCGGTGGCATGCGGTAGTCGTGATACGGAAGGCTGATGCGCACGGCGGAAATGCCCAAGCGGCTCAGCCCGCGGCACAGCGCGTTGTGTCCATCGCGAGGCGCGTTCCAATGCGGAAGCACCACGACGGCCTTCTTGCCTCCGCGCTCGGATGGAAACCACTGGGCATGGACGATATTGTTCTCCGCATGGGGCGTCTCCACCGGCGACCGAAATCGCACAATGCCGTCGGCAAGTTGAAAATCCCGCGGCCGCTCATATCCGAAAAACTCATCGCTCTCTGAAATCGCGAGCCGGTTGAGCTTGGCGACATAGTCGCCGGGCGCGTCACCGTTCTTGGGATAGCGTTGGGCGCAGGCCCAGCCCTCAACCCACTCCAGCCCCCATTCGAACTGGCGGACGACGCGGTTGGTGGCGCGAGAACACAAATGATTCTCACGCGAACGTATCCAGCGCTCGTACGCGCGCGGTATGGTCCTCAGCATGCCTTTTCTTTTCAGGATAAACGACCGCGCGGGGCGTTGTCTAAGGGCTTCGCCGAGTGCTTGCCTTGATTGACGGGGAGAAGCACCGTATACTGCTTCGGTGCACTCCATCGACCTGGTCACGTTTCTGACGCGCTTTGGGCTGGCGTTGGCCTTGGGCGCCGTGATGGGTCTGGAGCGCCAATGGCATCAGCGCATGGCCGGTACGCGGACCAACGCGCTGGTGGCAACGGCTGCGGCCGTATTTTCGATGGTTGGCTTGATAATCGGCGGGGAAAGTAGCGCTGGCCGTGTGGTTGGACAGATCGTGTCGGGCGTCGGGTTTTTGGGTGCGGGCGTTATTTTCAAAGAAAGCGGTAACATCCACGGACTGAATACGGCAGCTACGGTTTGGTGCTCAGCGGCAGTAGGCACGTTATCCGGGATTGGCTTTCCGCAATACGCCGTGGTCACAGCTCTCGCGGTTGTGCTCACAAATATCCTGTTTCGCCCGCTCGCCTATGTCCTGCAGCCCCAACTCAAGAGCGACAGCGTCTACCATGTGGAATTCACTTGTGCGCCACCCGCGGAGACCGAAGTACGTGCCAATCTGCTGGCCGCCGTAGAACAGAATCGTATAACACTGGACGCACTGAACAGCGAGGACGTGGACTCCGGAAATCACGTGCGCGTAACCGCGACGCTGCACACCTCCAGGCGTAACAATACCGCCGTTGAGCAACTGGTCAGCGGTCTATCAGCGCATCCTGGTGTAAGCGCCGCGAGCTGGCGTATAGTGATTCCGGTCATCGAATGAACCAGTCTCAGCGACGCCGCTTGCGCTTGGTCTTGCCTGGCGGTGATCGACGAACCACGTGGTTCTTACGCAGGGGCGCGAGCAACATCTCCATGTCGTCGCGAAGCCACCGGGCCACGGCACCCTCTCGCAAAATAGCCCAGTTCAGCATCGACCCACAGCACATTGCGGAAAGGGCGCGCGCCAGGCGGCGGGTGTCACATGGAACGATCTCCTTGGCGGCGATCGCCTCGTCCAGCAGCGCGCGATAGCCTTCCAGTGTCGCCCGTGAGTGCTGCAGCGCGAGACGATGAAAATCGGGGTCGGTAAGGTCGATCTCGAGAAATGCCAGGCTGTTTGCCAGGGCTTCAGGAGTCTCGCACAGCATGGTCATTTCCTCGAAGGAGGCCATTAGCGCTTCGAGAGGCGATGCATGCGCGGCGCGGACGCGCGCGAAGCAATCCCCCACTCCGGCCATTCCGTGCTCGGCAACAGCCAGCAGCAAGCCGCGCTTGGAGCCGAAGCGCTGCAGCAAGGTAGCCGGAGCGAGTCCGGTTTCTTTGGCGACGTCGACAAGTGTGAGCCGGGCCGGTCCAACACTGGAAATGACACGGGTCGTGGCCATGAGTACGTCTGTATCCGGAGTGATTTTACGGCGGCTCATGGCTCATTGTAAACGATGGTTCACTGTTGTGCTTGACAATAAGTGAACGGTCGATTATATTCGAACGCATGCAGTCCGCGCCCGGGAAACTGAAAGGCAAAGTAGCGTTAGTCGCGGGCGCAACACGCGGGGCAGGACGCGGCATTGCATGCATGCTGGGCGAGGCCGGAGCCACGGTTTACTGTTCGGGACGCAGCACGCGCGAACATCCTTGCCGGACTGGATATTATGCTGGCCGCCCGGAAACCATCGATGAAACCGCTGAGATGGTCACCCGCCGCGGCGGCACGGGGATTCCGGTTCGCACTGATCACCTGGTCGCCGAGCAAGTGCAGGCACTGATCGCACGGATACGCAAAGAGCAAAAGCGTTTGGATATTCTCGTCAATGATATTTCGGAAGGCGAAGAGCACGAGTGGAAACGATTCTGGGATCTGGACTTGGAAAAAGGATTCCGGATGCTCCGGAGCGCCCTGAATACGCACATCATCACGTCCCGTTATGCGGCTCCGCTCATGATCAAACACGGCGGAGGGTTGATCGTTGAAGTCAGCGACGGAGACACGCTCGACTATCGCGGGGAGTTGCTCATGGACCTGATCAAGACTTCCGTCAGCCGGCTGGCTTTCGCGATGGCGGAGGAACTGCATCCGCATAAAATCGCGGCGATCGCCGTCACGCCAGGATTCATGCGCTCGGAAGCCATGCTCGATCACTTCGGAGTGACGGAGGAGAATTGGCGTGAAGGCGCCAGGAAAGATCCGAACTTCCTCCAGTCGGAGACGCCCTATTTCGTGGGTCGCGCGGTTGCGGCGCTCGCAAGTGATCCGCGCCTGCTCGAGAAATCCGGCGGCTTGTATAGTTCCTGGGCGTTGTCTCGCGAGTACAAGTTCACCGACATCGACGGATCGCGTCCGGACATGGGACGCAACTTCGATTTCGAAGCGTTCTACAACAAGGCGTCGAAGACCCGCGTCCGCTGGATCACGACCGAGTGGCCCAAGGCGCGCCGCAAGAAAAAGCCGTGAAGAAGGAACGCAAGATCATCGCCTACATTGCAACCAGCGCCGATGGATACATTGCGCGATCCGACGGCAGC
>JBGPSX010000381.1:0-4238 GCA_041490325.1 Bryobacteraceae bacterium
GGGATCAAACAGCTCTTCCACCGACACAAAGAATGCGTCCATGTCGACGTGGAAGTAAGTCTTCATGGCGTCCATCTGGCCGAGAGCACGCGAGGGAATCCGGCGAGATCCTGGTTCACTGTGATCTCACTCCATCCCGACCCAAGCATCGCTCGTACCGGCTCTACCGAATTGTAGCCAAGTTCCACTAGCAGCCAGCCCCCCGGCCGCAACACGCGTCGAGCCTCAACAATCAGGCGTTCGTAGATCTCGAGACCGCTTGGTCCAGCGAACAGCGCGACATGTGGCTCAAAGTCACGGACTTCACGTTGGAGCACTGGCTCGTCGGTTCTCGGAACATAAGGCGGATTCGAAACAACCATGTCTATGCTGCGATCGGCGATGCAGGCGGTCAGATCGGTTGCCAAGAACGCAACCTTCGCACCGAGCCTCCGCGCATTCTCCACAGCGATCCGAAGAGCGGAAGTCGAAATGTCCGTGGCGTGAACGGTCAACGTCTTTTCGAGCGCCAGCGTCACCGCGATTGCGCCCGAGCCCGTACCGACGTCGAGCACAACATCGCCAGGCCGTACGCGGGTTAGCGCCGCTTCCACCAAATGTTCAGTCTCGGGACGAGGGATCAGCACGTCCGGCGTCACGCGGAACTCGCGGCCGTAGAACTCCTGCCGCCCGGTGATGTACTGCGTCGGCCTACCCTTCAGCCGTTCATGCAGATACCGGCCATAGTGAATCCAGGCGACCTCTCGCAGCTCTTCTTCCGGATGCGCATAGAGATAGCTGCGATCGCGTCCCAGAGCGTGGGCGAGCAAAACTTCGACCGTCAGGCGAGGCACGGCGATCGCGCCTTCCTCAAAAAGCTTGACGCCTTGTGATAAAGCAGTCTGAATTGTCACCGAACCGGTTACGCTGCGCTTTGATAATAGTTCGTCAGCGCGTCGAACACGGGATCCAGCCGGCCTTCCATGATCAGGTCCAGTTGGTGCATGGTCAGGCCGATGCGGTGGTCCGTCAGGCGGTTCTGGGGGAAATTGTAGGTGCGGATCTTCTCGCTTCGATCACCGGATCCGACCATGCTGCGCCGCTCCGCCCCGATCTGGTCGCGCTGCTTCTGGAGTTCGAGTTCGTATAAACGCGATCGCAACACTCGCTCGGCCTTGGCACGATTCTTGATCTGCGACTTTTCATCCTGGCACGAAACCACCAGGCCAGTCGGCAGGTGGGTCAGGCGAACCGCGGAATACGTTGTGTTTACCGACTGCCCGCCCGGACCCGACGAGCAGAACGTGTCGATCCGGATGTCTTTGGGATCGATCTTGATCTCGACCTCGTCCGCTTCGGGCAGAATCGCAACCGTGATGGCCGAGGTGTGCACGCGCCCTTGCTGTTCAGTGGCCGGCACGCGCTGCACGCGGTGCACTCCGCTCTCATACTTCAGCTTGCTGTACACTTTGTTGCCGCTAATCAGAGCAATGACTTCCTTCAGTCCGCCGATCGACGATTCACTCACCGAAGTTACTTCCACTCGCCAGCGCTGCGTCTCGGCATACCGGCTGTACATTCGGAAAATCTCGGCCGCGAACAGCGAGGCTTCATCGCCGCCGGTACCAGCACGGATTTCGAGCACGACGTTCTTCTCATCGAGCGGATCTTTAGGTAGCAGCAGAACCTTGAGCTCCTCTTCGATACGAGCCAACTCCGGTTCCAGCCGCCCGATCTCATCGTTGGCCATCTGGCGTAATTCAGGCTCGGGGTCGCCCACCATCTGGCGCGCCTCGTCGTAGTTGCGCTTGGCCTGCTTGTATTCGCCGTACTTAGTGACGAGCTCCTCGAGTTCCGAGCGCGCCTTGGCAATCTTCCTGTAAGCGTCGCCGCCGGAAATGACCGCAGGATCACCCATTTGACGAGTAAGCTCGTTAAACCGAGCTTCGATCTCATCCAGTTTTTGGGAGTATTGCATCTCGGGCCCTCAGCGAAGGCGGAGCCGCGTTAAGCGATGACCAGCTCGCCGCCCTGCGCTCTTTCGAGATTCATAGCGCCTTCGAGCGCCCGGATGGCGACTGCGGCTTGCTCATCGGTGGGAGGTTTGGTAGTGACGCGCTGCAGCCAAAGACCGGGCTGAGTGAGCGCCGCCATCAGGCCCTGCTGGCGTCTTGCAGCGAAACGGATCAGTTCATAGCTTACGCCCAGGATCACGGGCAGCAGCGCGATGCGTCCGATGAATCTGGCGACGAAGCCGTCGAAGGGTAGCAGCGCATAGATTGGAATCGCGAGCACCATCACGACCAGCAGAAAACTCGTCCCGCAACGCGGATGGAAGGTGACGAACTTCTGCGCGTTTTCCACGTTGACTTCCTGACCCGATTCGAAATTGAAGACCACTTTGTGCTCTGCGCCGTGATACTGGAACATGCGCCGCATGTCCTTCATCCGCGAAATCAGGTACAGGAACAGAAGCAGTATCCCGACTCGAATCACACCATCCATCAGATTGACGGCCAGCCGGCCGTGAATCGCCGGATAGATGTCGCCGAGCTTGGTGGCAAGCGCCAACGGCACGAACTTATAGAGAAATAGAAATACACCCAGTGAGAACGCCAGTTGCAAGCCCATCATCCAGCCGGACAGCTTGACCGGCTTCTCGTCCGGCTTGCCGAGATCGGCCAGGGTTGCGTTAACCGAAAACTGCAGCGCCTTGATGCCCAGCGACATGGCATGCCCCAATGTCCCCAAACCGCGCAATATAGGGTACTTGAAGATCGGATATTTCTCCGACAGGCGCGGCAACGGATTCTGTTCGGTGACGATCTCGCCGTTGGCCTTGCGCACCGCGACGCAATAACTGTGAGGCGCGCGCATCATAACGCCTTCCATCACGGCTTGGCCGCCCACCAGCGTTTCCTCCCCGCTTTCGAGGATCGGCAACATCTGGATTTGGGCGCTCAGGCGCAGAAAACTTCGAATCGACAAGGGGGTTACTCCACTAAGATTATAGCGCGAAGCCTGCGGGAGCCGAAGGGAAGCCCGAGGAAAGGCTAGTGACCGTACGCCCAGTTGGACTGGTGTTAGACTCGGATCATGAAGCCAGCGCAGCGCTTAACCGCGATTATCGAACGCGAGGATGACGGTTTTGTTGCACTGTGCCCGGAGTTCGACATAGCGAGTGAAGGCGCCTCGATTGAAGAGGCGCGAAGCAACCTGATTGAGGCCCTGACGTTGTTCTTCGAAACAGCGTCCCCGTCTGAAGTCACCCGACGTTTTCACAACGAAGTGTTCGTGACTCAGGTTGAGGTACCGGTTGGGTAAGCTTCCGCTTGGAGACAACCACATTAACCGTTCCTGTTCCGCTTCACAATACGGTACGACGCGGCACATTACTGAGCATCACTAGACAATCGGAACTCCCGAAATCATTATTTGAAACAAAAACGTAGCCTACCGCTTTACCCCTGGAAACGAACCCCACGACCCGGCAGAAGCCAAGGCGATAGAATGGTTAAACCATGCAGGTGCTGTCCGCCGGAGATCACAAGTTCCTGCTTCTCGAACTCGATCCCGACTTTGTGGCCAATATCGCCAAGCAGGCCGGCTTCGAATATCGCATCGAGGAGACCGACCGCTGGCTCGGTCTGGATCTGCTGGCCACAGGCAGGCAGGCCCCGTTGCTGCTCTTTGACGCCGCCGACCCCGGAAACCTCGGCTGGTTTTCCCGCTGCCAGTTCTATGTCGACGGGAAGTCCGGCTCGGTCCTGCAAACCCCCATCCTGGTCGCCAACCAGCGCGACCGTTCCGGACATGCCCTGCCGCATTCGATACGGCTGCAAATCGCCAAGGAACTTCCCTCCACCTTCCGACTGCCGGGCAAGCAGCAGGTCAACGAACAGATGGTTTACGCCGTCCTTTACAATCTGTTGAATGCTCTGTTGAATACCGGAGTCGGAGTCTGCGGCGGATCTGCGGTGAAGCCGCTCGCCGGTCGCACGGAGACGATTGGAACCCGAAACTGACAGTTAGTGATTGAGAACCGAATTTAGCGAGCCCTGCCGGTAGCCTTCCAAATCGACGGTCACGTAGTGAAATCCGAGCGGCTTGAAGATCCCGACAAAGGCTTGAGCCATGGCCGGAGTCAGCGCTTTCTCCAGTTCATCTTTGGCGATCTCGATGCGAACCAACTCGCCATGGAAGCGCACGCGGAATTGACGGAAGCCGAGCGCCCGTATGGCTTCTTCGCCGAGTTCCAC
>JBGPSX010000382.1:0-4237 GCA_041490325.1 Bryobacteraceae bacterium
GAGCGTGTCGGCGTAGGCGGGCACAGTTACGGCGCCTTCATGACCGCGAACCTGCTGTCGCATTCCAATCTGTTTCGCGCTGGGATCGCGCGCAGCGGCGCGTACAATCGCACGCTCACGCCGTTCGGCTTTCAAACCGAGCGCCGGACCATCTGGGAATCGCCCGACGTCTACTTACGAATGTCGCCGTTCCTGAATGCCGAAAAGATCAAGACTCCGATCCTGCTCATCCATGGAGAAGCGGACGACAACACCGGGACATTTCCGATTCAATCGGAGCGGATGTATCAGGCCATTCGCGGCAATGGCGGAACGGTTCGGCTGGTCATGCTCCCGGCCGAAGCGCACGGCTATCAGGCGCGCGAGACCATCGAGCATGTGTTGCACGAAATGATCGCGTGGTTCGACAAATACGTCAAGGGCGCAGAGCCGAGGGTTTCCACTGAGTAGCGCAAGTCCAATGCAGATTGCCCCGGTGGTGCTGGAGGGCCAGCATGTCCGGCTTGTTCCGTTGACTCTCGACCATCTCCACGGCCTGTGCGAGATCGGAATCGACGAGGACATCTGGCGCTGGATTCCTATCCAGGTGCGCAGCCGGGATGAAATGCTTGGATATATTCAGACGGCCTTGCAATGGCAAGCTGACGGCACCGCGATCCCCTTCGCCACAACGGAGCTAACATCCGGCCGCGTCATCGGCAGCACGCGCTTCATGAACATCGATCGAGGGAACCGGCACGTCGAGATCGGCGCGACCTGGCTCGGCAAGCCCTGGCAACGAACACCCGCCAACACGGAAGCCAAGTACCTGATGCTCCGGCATGCATTCGAGCAACTTGGCTGTCTTCGAGTCGAGTTGAAGACGGACGCGCTGAACGAACGATCGCGCAACGCGATTCTGCGCATCGGCGCGAAGCAGGAAGGAATCTTCCGCAACCACGTCGTCTGTGCCAGCGGACGCATCCGCGATAGCGTCTGGTTTAGCATCATCGACAAAGAATGGCCGGCCGTTAAGACGGCGCTCGAGAGCAAGCTGGCGAGCCGATCCTGAACGGTCGCTGACGCCAGCGCTCGTGATAGCATGAAGCCGATAGTCCGCCGATGAAGCTTTCCGATAAATACACGCTGGAGCAAGGCCGGGTGTACCTGACCGGTATTCAGGCTCTGGTGCGTCTGCCGATCGATCAGATGCGGCGCGATCGGCGAGCTGGCATGAACACCGGCGCCTTCATTTCCGGCTACGAAGGTTCGCCTCTCGGCGGCTACGACATGACGCTCGCGCGTGCGGGCAAGCTGTTGTCCGAGCACAACATCCATTTTCGTCCGGGAGTGAATGAGGATCTCGCCGCTACCTCGGTGATGGGCAGCCAGATCTACGACGTAATTGGAAAGAGCAAGGTGGAAGGCGTAGTCGGCATCTGGTACGGCAAGGGACCGGGTGTCGACCGGTGTGGCGATATCTTCCGCCATGCCAATCTCGCCGGGACCGGCAAGAACTGCGCCGCCCTTCTGCTTTGCGGCGACGATCCGATTTCAAAAAGCTCCACCATACCGAGTCAAAGCGACTTCAGTTTATTCAATCTTGGCATCCCTTTCCTTTATCCCGGGAACACGCAAGAGATCATCGACTACGGATTGCTGGCAATCGCGCTGTCGCGCTTTTCGGGCGCGTGGGTAGGAATGAAGATGGTCACCGACGTGTGCGACGCCGGTGGAACAGTGGAAGCGGATCCCGAAAAGCCAGTGATCCGAATCCCGGAAGGCTATCAAAAGTATCACGATCCGCGATTGGTTCCGCCAATCACGCTGGCACTCGAGAACGAAGTCAATGTCCGCCGCGTTGAAGCAGCGCGACAATTCGCGAGACTCAACGGCTTGAATCGCCACAACGGCGCGAGAGCGCGCATCGGCATCCTCAGCACCGGAAAATCGTATTTCGACTTGATGCAGGCCCTGCGCGATTTGGGAATTCGCGACGGCGTTCGAATCGGCAAAGTGGGAATGCCCTTCCCGCTCGATCCCGAATTCGTGAAGGAATTCGCGCGCGGCCTCGACACAATCCTGGTAGTAGAAGAAAAGCGCAGCTTTCTCGAAATGCAGCTTCGCGAAATCCTCTACGACGAGCCCGTGCGCCCGGTCATCCTGGGCAAATCGCATTTTCCGCCCACGGGCGAACTGGATCCAGACAAGATGGCCAAGGTCATCTGCGCGGTTCTGGACGTGGACGCCCGCCCGGTTGTGGCGCCTAACACTCAGGCTCCCAGCGTGAAGTTCACAGGCGGCCGCCCAGCCGCATTCTGTTCCGGATGCCCGCACAATCGTTCCACGCTGCTGCTGGACGGCCAGATCGCCGGAGGTGGCATTGGCTGTCACACCATGGCGATGCGGCTGGCGGATACGAATCGCAACTTTCTCTTTATGACCCACATGGGCGGCGAGGGCGCGCCCTGGATCGGCATGGTCCCATTCGTCGACCACTCGCATATTTTTCAAAACATAGGCGACGGAACCCTGTTTCATTCCGGATACCTCGCGATCGAAGCCTGCGTCGCCGCCAAGGTCAACATCACCTACAAGATTCTCTACAACGGCCACGTCGCGATGACAGGCGGCCAGAATGCAGTGGGCGCGCTGCCGATTCCGGACCTGACTCGCAAGCTCGAAGCCGAAGGCATCCGCCGGACTGTGATTCTCGCCGAGGACGTCGAACGCTACGCCGGCGCCGGCGAACTCGCGTCGAATGCCGAATTGCGTTCGCGGGACGAATTGCCTCGTACGTTGCGCGAGTTGGAGAAGATTCCCGGCGTCACCGTGATCATCTACGATCAGGAATGCGCTGCCGAGAAACGTCGCAAACGGTCGCGCGGGATTCTCGCAGAGCCCACCATGCGCCTGGTGATCAACGAGGAAGTCTGCGAAGGCTGTGGCGATTGCGTCAAGCAGTCCAACTGCATGAGTCTCACTCCCGTGATGACGGAGCTCGGGCAGAAGATCCGCATTCATCAGTCGTCGTGCAACAAAGATTACACCTGCGCGATGGGTGATTGCCCGTCGTTCGTGTCGGTGCAAATCAAAGCTGGAACGGGCCTGAAAAGAAGAACGCTGCCGAATCTACCGGCCGCCAAAGTTCCGGCGCCACGCGGGATGGTGAAGGCGGGCGAGGGTTATCGCATCATCGGCCCGGGAATCGGCGGAACGGGCGTCGTCACCATCAACGCACTGCTTGCCACCGCTGCCTGGATCGATGGACTGCACGTCGCGACGCTGGACATGACCGGAACCGCGCAAAAGGGCGGCGCGGTGGTGTCTCACCTGCTGTTGAGCGAGCAGCCCATCGAAGCGCCTGCCAAGGTAAACGCGGGCAACGCCGATCTGATCCTCGGCTTCGACCTGCTGGGCGTGATGCATCCAAGCAATCTGGGTACTGCAAATCCCGACCGGACCATCGCGGTCCTCAACACCGATCTTGTTCCGACCATCGATACGATCCGCAATCGCGCGCCGCTGGCCGGTCCAGGCCAGATGCTCGACGCTGTGAACGCAGTCACCAATCGCGGCCGCAACATTTTCGTGGATGCAAACCGGCTAGCGGAAGGACTCTTCGGAAGCCACATAGCCGTAAACATTTTCATGGCGGGTCTGGCTTACCAAGGCGGTCTCATCCCGATTTCAATGGACGCCATGCAAAAGGCGATCGAGTGGAACGGCGTGGACGTCGAGCGCAATCAGCGAATCTTTTCCTGGGGTCGAAAGTATTACGAGGATGCAGCCTGGGTGGAGAGTTTTCTGCAGGCGGACACGAAGGCCAAGCCGTTGTTCGACCGTGTCGCCGAGTTGCGCGCCTATCAGAATGAGGCCTACGCGCGGGAGTATTCCGAGTTCATAGAGAAACTTCCGGAGCCGGCACTCAAAGAGATCGTCGCGAAGTATCTGTACAAGCTGATGGCTTACAAGGATGAGTACGAGGTTGCGCGGCTGCTCACGAAAACGGAATTCGAGCAACGCGTTCGCGGCATGTGGGAGTCGGCCGAATCGATATCGTACAACCTCCATCCGCCGTTGCTGCGGCGTTTTGGAGTGCACAAGAAGATGAAGTTAGGATCGTGGTTCCGAACACCGCTCCTGATTCTGAAGAGCCTGAAGGGCCTGCGCGGGACGCCGTTCGATATCTTTGGCTACGCATCACACCGCCGCCAGGAACGCGCGCTGATCCAGTGGTACCGCGAACTGATCGAAC
>JBGPSX010000383.1:0-4236 GCA_041490325.1 Bryobacteraceae bacterium
TGGCACCAATCTGTATGTGGCGGATCCATTCGACCGGCGGATTTTGGTGTTCACGCTGGGAGAGCCGAATGTTCCGATCAACGGTGTTACGAACGCCGCCAGCCGCACGGTCTTCGCGCTCGGCGCGGTGAATTTTACCGGTACGATCACGGCCAACGATACGGTGACAGTCACGATCAACGCCACCGATTACAAGTACACCGTTGTTGCGGACGACACCTTGGTTACAGTGATTCAGAAGATCACCGATCTGATCAACGGCAAAGGCGGCGGAACGCCCGATCCAAACGTGATTGCCAGCCCGAACCCGGGCGTCAACCAAATCGTGCTGACTTCCAGGATCGGCGGCGCGGATGCCAATAGCATCACTTATTCGGTGGTGGCGTCGGACAAGGCCACGATCGTGGTGGCGACCAGCGGAGGAAATTTGACTGGAGGCCAGGATGCCGCCGAAGTGGCGCCGGGCACGTTGGTGACCATCACGGGAACCAGCCTGAGCGATACTTCCGCAGCAGGGGTTCCGGATTCCAAGGGCAATTATCCTTCGACGGTGGCGGGCGTCGAAGTGTACTTCGATGGCATTAAGGCCCCACTGCTTTTTGTTTCGCCCACTCAGATCAATACGCAGATTCCTTTTGAGGTGAGCGACGCGAACGGCGTGAGCGCTTTTGTGCGTACCGTCCACACCGACGGCAGCGTAACCAATACGACCGCAGTGTCGATCCCGATCGTATTCCAGAACCCGGGGATCTTCGCCGATGCGGGCACGGACCCGCGGCCTGTCATCGCTTATCACACCAGTAGCAACGCCATCACCGTGGTGTCGGTGGATGGAAGCATCCACGCCAATGACACGGCTGCAATCACGATCGAAGATCGAAGCTATTCCTACACGGTGCAGTCGACCGACAACTTGACGACCGTCCGGGATGGCTTGATTGCCTCGATCAATGCCAATACCGAAGAGAAGGTCACTGCAGCCCCGAGCGGTCAGTTCACACGCATTGTTTTGACCGCGAAGATCGCCGGGCCGGACGGGAACGGCATTCCAGTGGGTGTAACCAATCCCACGAACAATTCCCTCATTCTGACGGCCTTGAATACACAAACGTGTTGCGTGAGCGTTGGTGGCGCGCGCATCACTCAGGAGAATCCGGCATTACCGGGCGAGGTCATCACGATTTACGCCACCGGCATCGGGATCACCACCTTGGGCGACGGATCGACGGTGGCGGGAACCACGGGCCAACTCTATAACGGACCGGCGTATAACATCCCGCAAGTTCCGGTGGACAACGCGCAGATCGGTGGTATCACGGCGAACGTGCTGTTCGCGGGGTTAAAGCCAGGGTTGGCGGGCGTCTATGAAATCCAGTTGCAATTGAGCACTGGTCTGCTGACGAACTTGAATACGCAGATGTATATTGCGCAGAGTGTTTTCACGAGCAATATTGTGACGATACCGATTGTGGCGTCGGCGCCGCCGCAATAGAGGCTGCTGAAAGACTCTCCCGATTATTGGAAACCGCTCCCTTTGGTCACGGCTCGGCGGGTTTATTCCATAGATGAGCCGCCGAGAAATGGTATACATCCTTAGCCGAGCCGCGACCAGAGGAAGCGGTTTCCAACATCAGCGGCCGAAGATAAATCTGGCTCGGCGGGGGTCGGCGCCGCCATGCAGTACGCCGTTGTGGGACCAAATCACCGTTGGAGCTGAGGAGTTGCTCCAGTCGCCGGCTACTGTCAGGCGGTGTCCTAAGGCAATAAGCGCGTCGGCCGTGGCTTTCGGAATGCGGCTCTCGATGCTTAACTTGCCGGGGGCGAATTCGTGATTTCCGAATGACTGATAGAAGTGCTCCGATTGAAAGCGGGGCGCCTCAACTGCTTCCTGTGGAGTCATGCCGAAATCAATCATGTTCAGTGTGACTTGAAGCAGCGCCTGGTCCTGGTTGTCTCCGCCCGGCGTGGACATAATCATTTCGAGCTTTCCGCCGTGAGTGATCAGCGTCGGGCTCAGCGTCACGCGTGGGCGTTTGCCCGGCTGCAACTGGTTGGGATGACCGGGAGTCATCACGAAAGATTGCAGTCGGCTGGTCAGCGGAATGCCAGTGTCACCCATGATCACTGAAGGCAGCCAAGCGCCGCTGGGCGTGGATGCGAAGGCGTTGCCATCCCGATCCACCACGTTGACGCAGGTGGTATCGTTGACCGGGCCGACGCTGGCGGGCGCGGACGGTAGCGTGATGCGCGATCCGAACCCGCCGGGGCGATGTTCGATGGAAGCATGCGCAGGATCGATCAGCTTTCGCCGCTCGGTGGCGTAGTCTTTCGAAAGCAGAGTCTCTTCGGGAATCTTGCTGAACTTCGGATCGCCGTAGTATTGATCGCGATCCGCAAAGGCCAGTTTCACGGCTTCGATGACGGTATGCAGATACTGCGGGCTGTTGTGTCCCATGGCTTTCAGGTCGTAGCCTTCGAGCAGGTTGAGGGCTTCAATCATGACCGGGCCCTGAGTCCAGAAGCCGGGCTTGTAGACTTCGTAGCCGCGATACGTTCCCATCTTGGGCTCGTCGATGTCGGCGTGAAAATTCGCCAGATCGGTATACGTGATCAAGCCGCCGTTCTTCTCGCAGAAATCGCCGATCTTCTTCGCGATGGAGCCTTTGTAGAACAGATCGCGCACGGCATGCAGCTTGTCGGCGCGCTTGCCATGCGCCTTTTTCTCGGCCGCGACCAGTTCGCGGAACGTATTGGCAAGCGTCGGCTCGCGGAAGATATCGCCACGCGGAGTCGCCGCGCCCTGGGGATAAAAGAACTTGAATGCATCGGGCCAAAGGGAAATGATGCGCTGGTAACTCTTCAGCATGCCGCCAAATTCTTCTGGCATGGCAAAGCCTTCGCCGGCATACTCGATGGCGGGCGCAGCCACTTCGGCGAACGTTTTGGTACCGTACTTCTCAAGCGCCAGGATCAGCCCATCGAACACGCCGGGGGTAATGGCCGAGAGAATTCCTTGCATCGGGATCGGCGGCATGTGGGCGGCGTCTTCCCACGGCTCCGGGGAACGCTTCGAATAGAAATCCACCGTGGCTTTGGCGGGTGCGACACCCACGCCGCTGATGGCCACCGCCGGCTTGCCTGCCATCTTCACCAGCAACGGCATTTCGCCGCCGATTCCAAAGCGGCTCAATTCGGTGACACTGGCCGCCAGGACGCTGGCGACTCCCGCATCGACGGCGTTGCCGCCTTGCGTGAGAATCCGGTATCCGGCTTCCACCTCAAAATTGTTGGCGGCTCCCACCATTTCATGGAGGCCCCGGACGGGTGGAAACATGGTGGGCGGGCCTTGGGCTTGAAGAAGTCCAGCGAAACAGGCAGCCGCTAAAAACGGCGCCCGGCGGCCCAGAATTGACGAGAAAGCACAAGCAAGTAACTTCATCGGCGTATGTTTGCATTGTCTAACATTTGGCGGTACTTGCGCAGCAGCTCGTATATCACGACGCCGCCGGCTGTGGCGACGTTGAGGGAGTGCTTGCGGCCCAGCATGGGAATGCGAACGAAGGTGTCGCAGAGCTCGATCAGGCCGGGGCGCAGCCCCTCCACTTCATGGCCGAACAGAATACAGACCGGGTACTTCGGCTGCCAATCGAACAGATCGACGGCGTGGACGCTGGTTTCGATGGCAGCGATTTCGTAGCCGTTCTGGCGCAGACTTTGAACTGTTTCGCACGGATCGGCGTGCGGTTCCCAGGCAACGGTTTCTTCGGCGCCGAGCGCGGTCTTGGATATGGCGCGCTTGGGCGGGCGGCCGGTGATTCCGCAGAGATGAAGCTTCTCGCAGCCGGCGGCGTCGGCCGTGCGGAAGAACGAGCCGACGTTGTACATGCTGCGGACGTTGTCGAGCAGCACTGAGACTGGGAGATGGTGGATGCCTGCGTATGGCTCCGAGGCTTTGGTGGCCAGGTATGGGAGTCGGTCAGTCATTGGGGGTTATGAGGGAAGGAAAAGTTTCTCAGGGACCGCTCCCTTTGGTCGCGGCTCGGCTAGTGGCACTAACCACTAACCGAGCCGTGACCAAAGGGAGCGGTTTCCAACAGTCTCGAGCTCTTTCATTATCATGATCATGCTGTTTATGCGTGCTCGCCGGCGATCCATTGGTTCAGCCGGTCGAGGCTCTTCAGATACGGCTTCAGGCCGCTCCAAAGTAGCAGGGCTGCGAGCACGGACGCAGTGGAA
>JBGPSX010000384.1:0-4224 GCA_041490325.1 Bryobacteraceae bacterium
CACAATGGCCTGGATATCTTGTCTCTCGACCAGTGCTTCGACAGTGTCGTAGTAGTGCTCGATCTCCAGCTCGGCGGCAACCTGTCGCGCCCGTGCGAGATCCGAATCCGCCACCGCGATCAACCGTGCTTCCGGGATCAATCGGCGAATATTCTCGGCATGCCGCTGCCCCATCGCGCCCACCCCAACCACTCCGATGCCCAGCTTGGCCAAGTATCCTCCAGTTGAAAGTACGTCTCAATGAAGGATAACGAATGTCAATCGGACTAAATGATCAGATTGGTGCGGATGAAAGGACTTGAACCTTCACTCCCTTGCGAGAACTAGAACCTGAATCTAGCGCGTCTGCCAATTCCGCCACATCCGCACTGGAGGTGGGACCGTTCCTATTTTCGGGGAGTGCGGCTGCGACTGTCAACTTGCGCCGATGCCGATTGGCCTTCCGATGCCGGAGGCTTGCGCGCGCGCATGGCCAGGACCAGGCGCATCACGCGTTGCTCGATCTCATCGCGCACTTCCCGGTAAATTTCTTCAGGCTCACCGATGGGGTCGTGAACGTCCCAATCCTCCACCGGCAGGCCCGCGTTGATCGGCATCGGCTCACCGGACATGTTGATGATCAGATCCACGCCTCCCGATACCATGTCGATGCTCTTGGGGTACGCATCGCCCAGATCGATGTTCTTCTCGAGCATTACTTTGTGCGTGAGCGGCGCAACCGACATGGCAGGCGCGAGTCCCGCGCTGCAGGCCGTGATCACGTCCGAACCATAAGTCCGGGCGAAACCTTCAGCCATCGGGCTTCGACAAGAATTACCGATACATAAGAACAAGACCCGAGTACGTGTCACCTATTTTTAGTTTACTGAACCTGAATCAACCACTAACGTGCGTAAGGTACTATTTTGCTGAATTAAGGTACTTTTTCGAGAAACATACGGTGAACGCGCGGATCATCGGTCAACTCCGGATGAAACGTCGCCACCAGGTGTCGTCCCTGTTCCACTAACACGGGATCGCCTTGATAGCTAGCTAACACCCTGGCATCTTTGCCCACCCGGCGAATGATGGGCGCGCGGATGAAGACCGCCTCGAGATCGCCTTCGAGTCCGGCCGGCGTCAGTCGAGCAATGCGGCTGTCGAGCTGCCGGCCATAGGCATTGCGCTCGACGCCGATGTCCATCAATCCGAGCGACGCCTGAGCGGGATTCATTACTTCCGAAGCCAGCAGGATTGCGCCGGCGCAGGTTCCGAATACCGGATGCCGGCTCCCAAATTCGCGCAGCGGTTCGAGCAAATGCTCGATATCCAGCAGCTTTAGCATCGTGCTGCTTTCCCCGCCTGGAATGATCAATCCGTCGACCTGCTTGAGATCCGCGGCGGTGCGTACTTCGACCGGCTCAGCGCCGGCGCGCGCCAGAGCTTTTGCATGCGCTTCGAAATCACCCTGGAGCGCGAGCACGCCGATCTTTTTTCTTGCACCGCCCGCCATTACCACCCTCTGGTTTGCAATAGCTCCGATTCATCCAGCTTCGCGATATCGAGACCGAACATGGCGGGACCGAGTTCTTCGCTGGCTTCGAGAAGCTTCATCGGGTCCCTGTAATAGGTGGCGGCTTTGACGATCGCTCGCGCGCGAGCGTCGGGATCCGCAGATTTGAAAATGCCCGATCCCACAAAGACAGCTTCCGCGCCCAGTTGCATGACCAGCGCCGCGTCGGCCGGCGTGGCGATCCCGCCCGCTGAGAAATTGGGGACCGGCAGTCTGCCGTTCTTGGCGACATACTCGACCAACTCGAGCGGAGCCTGCAGTTTCTTGGATTCCGCGACCAGCTCTTCATGACCGAGCACGGTGAGCTGTTTCATCTCTTTGACGATAGTGCGGATGTGGCGCACGGCCTCGACAATGTTGCCGGAGCCGGCCTCGCCCTTGGTCCGGATCATGGCCGCGCCTTCAGCAATCCGGCGCAACGCCTCGCCCAGATTGCGCGCGCCGCAGACGAAGGGAACCTTGAAGTCCCGTTTGTCGATGTGGTGCTCTTCATCGGCGGGCGTCAGCACTTCGCTCTCATCGATATAGTCGACAGCCAGAGCTTCGAGAATCCGGGCTTCGATGAAATGTCCGATGCGCGCCTTCGCCATCACCGGAATGCTGACCTGCTGCATGATTTCGCGAATCTTGCTGATGGCAGCCATGCGCGCAACGCCGCCTTCTTTGCGAATGTCGGCGGGCACGCGCTCGAGCGCCATCACGGCGCACGCTCCAGCTTTTTCGGCGATGACAGCCTGCTCGGCGTTGGTCACGTCCATAATCACGCCGCCTTTTAACATTTCGGCCAGGCCGACTTTCAGGCGGAAGGTTTCGTCGAGGTACATTTGGGTTCTCCTTGCTGAATAAGCTCTACACCATTGCCGGAGCTTCGGCGAGCGGCGAATAAGTCCGCACGCGCTCCAGTTCATTCTGAAAGATTCGACCGAGTATGGCAATTCCAGACCGGATCTGTTCCGGAGTCATCCCGGCAAAGCTGATGCGAAGACTGTTTGGTTCTGTGCGCGACACCGCGAAATACCTACCCGGAAGATAGGTGACGCCCTCGCGCTCGGCTCGCGTGAGAAGGTCCCCAGCATCCAGCGCCTCGGGCAACCGGATCCAGATATTCATTCCTCCTCGCGGCCGCGTGAACGTCGCCGCCCGAGGCAAGTGCTTCTCGCATGCATCCAGTACCGCGTGCAAGCGCTCCCGGCCGGCAGCCAGCATCCGTTGACGGTGCTGCTCCAGGCGTCCCGATTGAGCGAAGCGCAAAAGCACGGCCTGCGAAAGCTGATCGGTGTGAAGATCGCTCCACTGTTTCGCTTCGGTGAGCTTCTCGATCAACGCGCGCGGGCCGATCGCCCAGCCGACGCGCAGGCCGGGAAACGCGACTTTCGAAAAGCTGCGGAGCAGAATCGTGTCGCCGCTCTCATCCAGTTGCTTGATGGTCGGAATCGCGTCGCCTTCATACGCCAACGGGCCGTAGATGTCGTTCTCGACCACGATCAGGCCGGACGCCTGCGCAATGCGCAGCAAAGCTTTTCGCGATGCCAGCGGCAAGGTCGCGCCGGTTGGGTTCTGGAAATTTGAAGTTACAACCAGCAGGCGTGGCCGTTCCCGGGCGATGATTCGTTCCAGCGATTCAAGGTCCAGGCCGTTCGGACCAACACGCACACCGATGAGGCGCGCGCCGGCCCGCTCGAAGACTTGCTTAACGCCGAGGTACACCGGATCTTCGACCAACACCGTTTCGCCATTTCGGACTAGCGTGCGTTGGATCAGATCGAAGGCTTGCTGGCATCCGCTGGTGATGAGGATCTCGTCCGATTCGCGGGCCACTCCTTCAACGCGGGCGAGATCGTACAGGTAACGGCGCAGCGGTGGGTATCCGGCGGGCGATCCTAGCTGCAGGATAGCTTGCGCATCGGCGCTTTGAATCACTTCGGCGCAAGTGGATCGAAACTCTTCAAGCGGAAACAGAAGTTCGGAGGGGCGCGAACTGGCGAAGCTAGCCAGCGGCGAAGAAGCCGGCGCGGCGGGCGACGCCGGGATGGATGGCTCCAACAAGTCGCGCCAGTCCAATTGGGTTCGTTTGGTAATTTCAGCCCCGGCCACGAAGCTTCCCCGCCCTACGTGGCCGGTGATGAGTCCTTCGGATTCCAGGAGCTCATAAGCGGCCGAAACGGTGGTTCGGTTCAGTCCAAGCTGGCCAGCCAATTCACGAGTGGCTGGCAGGCGTTCGCCTTTGGCCAGCTGCTGCGATTCGATAAATTGCTTGATCTTCCCGTATAACTGGCGATAAATGGGCACCCCGGCTTCCGGATCGAGACTTGAAATCGCTAGCATGGCCAACCACAACCATACCATATTGGATGGCGGCGAGGCGGCCCGGATGGCCTGGTGTCATGCGAAGTGGGCTGTCATGCAGGCACGCCGAGCATATGGTTCCTGGCCTGATAGGCGCGCTCATCGCGATCGCGGCGTCCGATGAAAGCTTGGATTTCGTCACCTGAAAAAACGAAGCCATCCTTCGCGGGTTCGTAGGGTAAGTCCTCTGACTGGTGCATTTCGACGAGATCGGCGGCATCTCGAAGATCGGTTTTTTCCTGGCGGCGGCGCGCGGCCTGGGTTGCGCGAAGCTCGTTGAGAGTCTTGTGGAACTGGCGCGAGAGGCGTTGTCCGTGCATGCCGAG
>JBGPSX010000385.1:0-4191 GCA_041490325.1 Bryobacteraceae bacterium
GCCTTTCCCTGCGGGCCGAAGGCTTGCGCTATCGGGAAATCGCCGGGATTCTGGATATGTCGCTCGGCGCGGTGTCACTTTCTCTGGCGCGATCTCTGGCACGCATTGCGCGATCCGCGGAACGGTGAACTTATGAAGTACCAGGACACGCATCTTTCCGATCAGCAACTGCTTCAAGACGTGGACGGAGAGCTTTCCGCACACGCTGAAAAGCTGGTACGGGAGCATCTGGACGCCTGCTGGAAATGCCGGGCGCGCCGCCAGGAGCTGGAGCAGACGATTGCTGATTTTGTTCGCCTGCAACAGCAGGAACTCGATACGAAATTGCCGCCGGTGGCGGGTCCGCGTGCGCTGCTGAGGGCGCAACTGGCTCAGCTTGCGGCCGCCGAACCGGAGCAGCACTTGCGTTGGTTTGGTTTTCCGCACCGCTTAGCATGGATGTTGACTGCCGTCATTTGCGGCGTCGTGGCGCTCGGTTTATTTCTGGTCCGTTCCGGTGTTGGCCGCCAGAAGAACTCAGCCGTGATCGTTTCGATTCCCGATTCTAGACTCACTCCTGGCGCAGCCCTGCTTGAGACTCGACAGGCAGTATGCGCTCAGGTAAATACCAAGAACAAAGCCGTTCCGGTGGCGCTGCAGCGCAAAGTGTTCGAGGAATATCGGATTTCGCGGGCAGACCCGCGAGCTTACGAGGTGGACTACCTGATCACACCCGCGCTCGGAGGGGCGGACGATATTCACAACCTCTGGCCGCACTCCTATTCAGCTACCGTTTGGAACGCTCAGGTGAAGGACGCGCTGGAGGACCGCCTGCGCGAGATGGTCTGCGACGGAAACCTGGATTTGACGGAAGCGCAGCAGGAAATTGCGGCCAACTGGATTGCGGCGTACAAGAAGTACTTTCATACCGACAGCCCGCTGGCGGAGCATCGCACGGGACGCATTCAGTAAGATTGCTTCAATCGCTTTTCCAGTTCCTCAAGATTTGCCACGAACCAGATATTCGGACCGTGGTTACATTCATAGACAAAGTCCCGGAGCGAGGAACTCTCGTTCAACTTTAAGGAGATGTCGCCGACGATCGCGACGCGCATTCCGTATGTCAGTAATTTCTGGAGGATCTCGCCCGCAATCCGCGTTTTGAGATGGAAAAAATCATCGCCCAGCCGTTCAGCGGGCAGCACGATCAAGCTGGCATGCTGACTGCTAGCCGCGCTGATGAGGTCGACGGCGTCACGATCGGTCCGCGGTTGGGCGCCTTCCGCCGCGCATTCAAAAATGCGGACGCCGTGGAGTTCGTAGGATCTGGCAGACATGACGCTGACGCGGGAAAGCGATCAGCCACTTATCATATAGGAGTTGGGGGATTTCAACGCTGGTGACGGTTGAAGAGTCTACTGTGATCCGCGCACCGATCGAACGATGTTTCGATCTTGCACGGAGCGTTGAAGTGCATCTCGCCGGCAACATTCATTGCGGAGAAGCGGCGGTGGCCGCGGGCGGAGTCACCACCGGATTGATTGGCTTGGGACAGCGTGTTACCTGGCGTGCGAAGCACTTCGGCGTGTGGCAGACCCTTACCAGCGAGATCACGGCCATGGATTCACCCGCGTATTTTCAGGACACCATGATCCAAGGGGCCTTCCGGTTCATGCAGCACGATCATTTCTTTCGAGCTTTGTCGCACGCTGAAACCGAGATGAAGGACGTGTTTCGTTTTGCCGCACCGTTGCCGGTTCTGGGGCGTTTGGTCGAGATCGCGTTCCTGGGCCGCTACATGCGGAGGCTGCTGCGCGAGCGGAATGCGGTAATGAAGCAAATCGCCGAGTCGACGGAGTGCCAGAAGTATATCTCTAGTGCGCCGGCAGGCCGGGCATCTCGACCACCTGCCGCACCTCGATGCTGACCATCCTGTTGTTCCCTAGAAATCCGGTGGCGATGGCGATGGCCTCGTCGAGATCCTTGGCTTCGATCAATGTGTAGCCGCCGAGCTGTTCGCGTGTCTCGGCGAACGGGCCATCAGTCACCAGCGGTTTGCCGTCGCGATTGCGAGCGGTCTTCGCCATGGACGTGGGGTGCAGCGGGGCGCCGCCCAGGAATTTTCCGCCAGCGAGGAGCTTCTCAACGTGCGGTCTGCATTCCGCCATAACTCGCTGCTGCCCGGCCTCGCCCAGATTCTCCCAAGCCTTCTCGTCGAGATAAGTCAATAACATGTATTTCATATTTATGCGTCTCCAACAATGAATCGAACCGCGGGCGTCCGGATCGACACCCTACGAGAAATTATTTACCATCGGACATGCCCCATGGATGCCAACGCGGCTGTTGACGAACTTTATCGATCCGACTGGGGCCGAATCGTCGCCACGCTCATTCGACTGGTCGGCGATTTCGACTTGGCGGAAGAGGCGGCGCAGGAAGCCTTCGCGGTGGCCGTCGATCAATGGCGCGTGTCCGGAATCCCGGATTTCCCGCGAGCGTGGGTCATTCAGACTGCCCGGCACAAGGCGCTCGACCGGCTCCGGCGCCGCAAACGGTTTGAGGAAAAGCTGGAATCGTTGGCTGAATCGCCGCTGGGCCGGACCGTCGAAGAACCGGATTATGACACCCGGGATTATGACTCGAATGCGATCGCCGATGACCGGCTGCGGTTGATCTTCACCTGCTGCCATCCGGCGTTGGCGCTGGAAGCGCAGGTCGCGCTGACGCTTCGCACGCTGGGCGGCCTCGAAACCGACGAAATCGCACGCGCCTTTCTTGTACCCACGCCGACTATGGCGCAGCGGCTGGTACGCGCCAAGCACAAGATTCGAGATGCAGGCATTCCCTACAAAGTACCCGACACGAATGAAATGCCGGAGCGTCTGGGCGCGGTTCTGACCGTTATTTATCTGGTCTTCAACGAAGGCTACGCGGCCACTCGAGGCGGGCCGCTGGTCCGGACCGATCTCTGCGCGGAAGCGATCCGTCTGGGCCGTCTGGTGAGGATTCTCATGTCGCCACAGCCGCTGGCGGGAGCTACTGCGCTCCTCGCGCTCATGCTGCTTCACGATTCTCGCCACGATGCGCGTATCAATGACGCGGGCGACCTGGTGCTGCTCGAGGAGCAGGATCGCACCCGTTGGGATCAACGGCAAATCGCCGAGGCTCTGCCGCTGGTTGAAGAAGCGCTGAGAGGCGGTAGCGGCCCGTTCGCGCTGCAGGCGGCGATTGCGGCGCTGCATTGCCAGGCGGCGCGGGCGGAGGACACCGACTGGCCTCAAATCGCGAGGCTTTACGATCTGCTCGAACGCGTTCAACCTTCGCCGGTGGTGTCGCTGAATCGGGCGGTCGCGGTCGCGATGGTCGACGGCCCGGAACCCGGGCTCGCGCTGATCGATACCATCGCCTCGGCTGGCGATCTCGATAATTATCACTTGCTGCATGCGGCGCGGGCGGACTTGTTGCGGCGAATGGGTCAGCGGGCCGAAGCGGCAAAGAGTTACATGCGGGCGCTGGCGCTGGTCAGTAATGAAAGCGAGCGGAGGTTTCTCGAGCGGAGACTAGGGGAGGTTCAACGGATCGGAATTTAAGCCCCTGAGGCCCAGCCGGTCGAAGGAGTAACAAGTTACGGCATGAGGAGACGATGGAATCGTCTGGACAGGTAATATTTTCCGTGGGGGGAGAACACTTGGCAGTTTCTTCATGGTGGGACACTTTGGCGCCTGCTTGTTATATCCCTTCAAACCACTGGATCCCCAGGGGCTGTAAAGAACTCGACTCTAATGGGTGGCAATCCTACTGCCAGGCGTTGTTTGAAACCGCTTCCTTTGGTCGCGGCTCGGCTAGCGGTAGTAGTCCCTAACCGAGCCGTGACCAGAGGGAGCGGTTTCCAATAATCGTTGAGTGGGCCGCTATAGACTGCAGAGGTCTGCGACGGAGATGTTGCCGCCGCATAGGACTAGCACTAGACGGGAGTTGGGAGTGAAGCGGTCGCGCAAACGGTCGGCTGCCGCTAGCGTGCAGGAGGCGGCTGGTTCCGTTAGGACTTTCGCGCGCTCTAGCAGGAATTTCAACGCGGTGATTGCTTCTGAATCGGGGACGAGCGTGACGCTCTCCAGATATTTTTGCGCTAACTGAAGAGTTCGATCGGAAACGGACGGAGCACCGAGAGTTCGCGCGATGGAAGTAATCGATGCAAGCTGAACCACC
>JBGPSX010000386.1:0-4190 GCA_041490325.1 Bryobacteraceae bacterium
CGGAACCAGCCGGCGCAGTTCTTCGGCTTCCGCAACACGCTGTGCGCCCGGGCGTGTCGACTCGGCGCCGATGTCGATGACGTCCGCGCCCTGTTCTTCCAGCTCAATCGCTCTCGCGACTGCACGATCCGGATCGAGATACTTGCCGCCGTCCGAAAACGAATCCGGCGTCACGTTCAGCACTCCGACGATCAGCGTGCGATCGCCCGTGAGCAATTCCCGATCTTTCAGCCTCCAGACAAAATGGCGCCTATTCATAGCGCAACGCCACGATGGGATCAAGATTCGCGGCGCGATTGGCCGGATAGTAGCCGAAGAAAATGCCGACCGCGAGCGACATGCCGACGCCCAGCACCACCCACAGCAGCGATAGCGCCGCGGGAATCGACGGGATCAGGCGCCGGATCGCGAAGGCGATGATGGCGCCTAATATGATGCCGATAGCGCCGCCGGTGGAAGAGAGCACAGTGGCTTCGAACAAAAACTGGATGCGGATGTCCGCTTTGCGCGCGCCGATGGCTTTGCGTACGCCGATCTCGCCGGTCCGCTCGGTAACTGAGATCAGCATGATGTTCATGACGCCGATGCCTCCCACCAGCAAGCCGATGGAGCTGATCACGCCGGTCAGGATCACCAGCGCGCCGGTGAGCTGTTTCCACAATGCAGTGATGAAGTCCGGTGAGATGATCTCGAAATCGTTGGGCGCGTTGAAGGGCACGCGCCGCCGGCGCCGCATGGCCTCGGTCACTTGATCCGTCGCCTTTTGAATGTCGCCACCCTTGGGCACCGTGAATGCGATTGCCAGCTCTTTCGACTCCGGATAACTCTTGCGGAACAGGCTCAGTGGAATGATGGCGAACTGATTGACGCCGCCCGCGCCGAATATCCCCGAGTCCTTCTCAAACACTCCGATCACCTCCACCAGCGAGCCATTCAGGTGCACAGTTTTGCCGACGGGGTCGGTGCTTGGGAACAACGAATCGGCAATATCCACGCCTAGCACAACCACCGGACGCGCATGCTCGTCATCGTAGCGCGAGATGAAGCGTCCCTGGCCCACCGAATATGCCGGAATGGCTTCAGCCAGTTCCGGCTCGCCGCCGCGCAGAAAGATCCGCTCCACGCGTTGCCCTTCGTAGCTGATGACATTGGACTGGCCCAGGAAGAAGGCGCGCGTCCCAAAGGTCGTCGCCGTGGCGATATCCGGACAGCTCGCGCGCAGATACTCGGCGTCGGCGAATTCCAGATACTTTCGGACGCGGATCTTCAGCGGCATCCGGTTGGGATCCGTACCGGCGGGCAGCCGGCTGATGAAATAGGTTCGTGAACCAAGCGAGTCAACTTTATTCTGCACAAAGCCATTCAAGCCGTCGATAATGGATGCCACCGAGATCACCGACGTCACGCCGATGACGATACCCAGAATGGTCAGCGCTGAGCGCACCTTGTGAGTGCGCAGCGTATCCAGCGCGACCAGCAGGTTTTCTGCGGCCTCGTGACGTGTCATCATTCGCTCCGAAGCGCGACTACTGGATCCAGCTTGGCCGCGCGCGTAGCGGGATAGATGCCGAAGAACAGGCCGATGGTAGAACTGAGCACCAGTCCAAGAACGGCGACCCAGGTTTGCACCGACGCCGGAAAGGACGTAAAGGTCCGGAGCGCAGTGGCGCACAGGAATCCGAACAGGATACCGACGCCGCCGCCCATCAGGCATTGCAGCACGCTCTCAGAGAGGAACTGGTGGAGGATATCCTGCTGGGTGGCGCCCATGGCGCGCCGAATGCCGATCTCCTTGGTCCGCTCCGTCACGCTCACCAGCATCACGTTCATGATAACCACGCCGCCGACGATGGCCGAAACGGAGCTGACCATGATGAACACCGCGAAGAAGGCCGAGCTGATGCTTTGCCACAGGGAGATGTAACTGTCCTTGGTTCCGATGAAGAAGTCCTCTTCGGCGCGCGGCAGAATGTGGCGGCGCGCGCGCAACACTTGCTTGGCCTGATCCTGGGCGTTCTAGAATGCGACTCCCGGGCCGGTCCTCACCTGAATCGTGATACTGGAGCGAGCGCCGCGCATTCGTAGATACGTGTTCATGGGCACGATCACGAAATTGTCCTGATTCTGCCCCAGCACCGAGCCGATGCGTTCCATTGTTCCGACGATAGTGAATTCCTGGTTGTCGAGCCGGATCATTTGGCCCACTGGATTCACTCCGGCGAACAATTGTTGCACGACGTCATCGCCGACCAGGCACACATAAGAGGAACGTTGATTCTCGCTTTCAGTAAAGTAGCGGCCCTGCAGCACGGTACGTGAATCGATGTCGGCCATGCTCGGCGTGTGACCGATGAACGTAAGATCGGTCAGCTCTTTGTCGCGAAATTGTCCGCGCACGCTTCCGCTGAACGAGGCGCCTACGGTGGTGCAATCCGGACAACCCTCCGCCACGGCGCGCATGTCGTCCATGTACAGTTTTTTGTATTTCAGCGACTTGATGATCTGGTTGAAATCGGTGATGACGAAGGGAGTTCGCGCAATCTGAAACACGTCGGTACCGAGCCGCGCGATCTTCTGTTCAACATAGACGTTGGCGCCTTGCACCAGCGTCATAACGGTGATGAGCGTCGCTACGCCCATGGTCAGTCCGATGGTGGTCAGCACGGCGCGCAGCTTGTGCTGGCGCAGCGCGTCGATGCTTTGGCTCAGGTTGTCAGACAGATTGAGCATCTATATCACACGCGGAATCGCTTCCACTTCTTGCCAACTCGCGCATTGTAAACACCTAGACCAAATGACACTAGCAGCTCTTCAATCGGTGCCGTGGGGTCGGCAGGATCGATACGTACTGCGCCAGCCTTCCTCTTTCGAGCAGCGTCTGTTACTGATTCCGACAACCCAAGTTCCGTTATGAGTTTGTCTATGTTCACGATCACCCGTACACCGACATTCATGGTATTCAGGCGATCTACAATCGTGCATTTTGGTAGGTTGGAGACCTTGTCTGGGGGCACGACAGCTCTTTCAGGAAGATCACTCAATTCCACATCCGACGGAATACATCCCTGCCGAACCTCGCGATTGAAATCCTCTTGAGCTTGCAAGCCTGCCTCGGAAGAGTGAAAATCGGTTACGATCTGCCGTGCAAGTCGCATCTTCACCTGCATTGGCTCTTGTTGCTTCAAAGCCTCGATTTCCGTCAAGCTCTTGTCGGTCAGCAATTCGTAATAACGCCACATCAGCTCGTCGCTGATTCCCATTACTTTGCGGAACATTACCTTGGGCGGTTCCGTGATCCCGATGTAGTTGTCCTTCGACTTCGACATCTTGTCGATGCCGTCGGTTCCTTCGAGCAGCGGCGTGGTGGCGACGATCTGCGGCGGCTGTCCGGCGTCTCTCTGGATCTCCCGGCCTACCAACAAGTTGAACTTCTGATCGGTCCCGCCCATCTCGATGTCGCAGCGCAGCGCCACCGAATCGTAGGCTTGCGCGAGCGGATAAAGCAGCTCGTGGACCGAGATCGGGGTGCCGTCTTTGTAGCGCTTGGTGAAATCGTCACGTTCCAGAATCCGAGCCACGGTGTACTTCGAGCACAGCCGCACAATGTCTTCGAACCTCATCGGCTCCAGCCACTCGCTGTTGAATCGAATTTCTGTTTTTTGCGGGTCCAGGATCTTGAATACCTGCGCCTTGTAAGTCTCGGCGTTCTTATTGATCTCTTCTCGCGTCATCGGCGGCCGCGTGACATTGCGGCCGGTCGGATCGCCAATGAGCCCCGTCATGTCGCCGATCAGAAAAATCACCGTGTGCCCCAGATCCTGAAAGTGCTTCATCTTCCGCAGCAGCACGGTATGGCCTAGATGCAAGTCGGGAGCAGTAGGATCGAAGCCAGCTTTGACACGCAGTGGCTTGCCGGTTTTTTCGGACTGAAGCAGGCGAGCGCGTAGTTCGTCTTCGCGGATTACTTCGGCTAAGCCTTTTTTCAGGTATGCGAGTTGTTCTTCTATTGACACTACACTCCCATTAAAGCAGGCGCGCTGAGCCGGCTGAAAGCCGGCTGCTGGAGTTTCTACATAATCTCAAGCGGCAGCGGCCCGAACCAAGTCAGAATCGGCGATGTGTAGGTCGAACGGGTCGAGCAAGGTAGGTCGTTGTGCCATCTCCTTGCGCAGTAGCGTAATCAGATCTAG
>JBGPSX010000387.1:0-4157 GCA_041490325.1 Bryobacteraceae bacterium
AAAGAATCGCGACTACAGTGAACGACGGATTCGCCGCCAGAATCCTCAACCCATAACGGATGTCATTCCAAAAAGTCCTCATAAGGGTGAATGTCCTCCAAATGAAGGAAGTGGCCGAAGCACGACGTGGCGCACGCACTCTTGCGTGCCGCGTCCCCACTCATGTGAACGCACTGCTGAACGCACTGCAGTTTGTTCCGAATCCCCGCTAAGCGTGAGCCGGCTGCGGCACCCCAGCCTTGAGGTACCACGGTTTGGCAGACTTGATTGCAGCGTTGACGGCGTCAATATTCTTCACACCTTCAACCGACAGCCAGTCCTCGAGAGCCTTGACGCCTTGTTTGCCGTAAATCGCTACGCCATCCTGCCATGTCGCACGCCCGCATAAGACGCCCGAGTAATCCGTCCCCGCCTCAGCCGCCATGTTCAACGACTCAACGAACTGCGCATTCGAAACGCCCGCGCTCAAATAAATGAACGGCTTCTTCGCTACCGCGGCAGCACGACGGAAATGTTCCAGCGCCTCCTGGCGCGTGTAGGCCTTCTGTCCCTTGTATACGCTGCTGCCCTCGACGAAGTTCGCATTAATCGGAACTTCAACCTTGAGCATGTCCACCCGGTAATGCGGCTTGGAGAACTCCTCCATGCTCTTGATCACCACCTGCGGCTTCAACTTGGCGAATTCGAACCCTTTTTCATCGCCTCCCTTCGGATCGTAACTGACGAATTCGAGAAAGAACGGAATCTGCTGAGTCTCGCACTCCGCGCCGATCCGCTCAATGAAGGCATGCTTGATGTCATTCACTTCCGGATCGTCGAAGGCGGTGTAATACAGCAGGATCTTCACCGCGTTTGCGCCCCAATCGGCGATACGCTTGGCAGACACATGCGGCAATAGGTCAGGCAGCCTGCCCTGCTTGGTGTTGTCGTAACCACTCTCTTCATACGCCAGCAGTAGGCCGGCATTCGAAGCGCGCGCCTTGGCGGCCGGAAGTCCATACTCCGGATCGAGCAGGATGGCGCTAGCGTGAGGCGTCAAAATCTTCGACACCGACACTTTGAATTCCACCATCATCTCGTGCGTCACCTGCTCGGCGGGAACACCCTTCGCCTTGGCGATCGCCTTTTGCAAACTCCCACGCTGGTCCATGGCGGCGGCAGCAATGACGCCTCGTTTGTCGGAGAGCGCCGTCATGTGACGCACTTTACCTTCGGATAGACTCATAAGTCTCCTTTAAATTGATTCTCTCGCACTCGACGCTAGCGCGCCGATGCCGTCATCTCTTCCAGCCGCCTGAAATACGCCTGGGCGCGGCCCACATCGTGAGAGATCTGAGCTTTCAGCGCTTCGGGATTCTCAAACTTCCGCTCCTCGCGAACCCAACGCAGAAACTGCACGGAGATTTCGGCGGGCGGCTCAGCCTCAAGCCCCGTTAACAAGTATGTCTCAATCGTCAGCCCGCGGCCATTGAATGTCGGGCGATAGCCAACGTTCGTAATCGAAGGCCATTCGCGCGCCCTGGTAGTATCGCGCGTCCGCGTTATGTACACGCCATTTTTTGGAAGGACCTCCGCCTTCGTTTCCAGATTCAGAGTCGGAACCGTCTGCTTCGATCCCACGCCCTCTCCGCGGACCACGCGGCCTTCCAGCGAATAAGGGCGCCCGAGCAACCGGCAAGCCACCGACACCTGCCCGTCTTCGATTAGCCGGCGGATCTCACTGCTGGAAACGCTCCGGTTGCGCCGCGCCACCGTTCCAACTATTTCGGCGGTAAAGCCATAACGCGCGCCCAATTGCTCCAGGGTTTGGGCGTCACCCGAGGCGCGGTTTCCGAATCGAAAATTGTCACCCACCAGAGCGGCTCGCACTTTCAGTTTCCCCGCCAGAATCTCGCGCACGAACGTCTCGGGAGTAAGGCTCGCTATTGCAGAAGTGAATGGCAGAATCAGCACTCTATCGATGCCCTGATCTTCCATTAGCCGAGCCCGCCGGCCCACCGTTGTCAGCAATCGGGGAGCGCGATCTGGCGCCACCAACTTAGTCGGATGCGGATCGAAAGTGAGCACCGCCGACCGCCACCCGTACTCGCGAGCCCGTTGCCGTACGCGCCGCAGAATCTCCTGATGGCCAACGTGCACACCATCGAAGTTCCCGATCGTGATAGCGCAAGGACCGAAATCCTCGGGCACTTCCGCGAGCGTCCGATAGATCATTTCGCGCCGTCTCCGAGCCCGATTTCGAGACCGTCGTAAGCCAGCCGTACGTGGGACGGCAACTGCTCCTCGGTTTTGGCGTGCGAAAGATCGTGACAGATGTGGGTGAAGAAAGCGCGCCTCGGCGCAAGCCTTTCGACGGACTCGAGCGAGCGCTCAACGGTGGAATGCGTAGGATGCGGCCGATGGCGCAGCGCGTCCAAGAAAAGCACATCCAACCCGCGCAGCAGATCCATGGATTCCTCAGGTATGTCGCTGTGGTCGGTAAGATACGCAGCCCCGCCAAAGCGGAATCCGTACACCGTCCCTTTTCCGTGACACAGCCGCACCGGCCTGAATTCGAGGCCAAACAAATCGATAGGGCCGCCGTTAAAAGTGTGGACGGCCAGGCGTGGCACTGAGGATTCTGTTTTGCGGTTGGAGAAGATGTAATGGAAGCACTGCTGGATGCTGCCCATGGTTTCCTCCGACCCGTAGATTGGAATTACGCCGCCCTGCTTGAAATTGAACGGGCGCACGTCGTCCAGCCCCATGATGTGATCGGCGTGAGAGTGCGTAAATAGGATCGCATCCAAGCGGTCCATCCCCGCGCGCAATGCCTGCTGCCGAAAATCAGGCGTGGTATCGATCAGCACGCCATGCTCGCCGTACTTGATGTAGACCGAAGGCCGCAGCCGCTTGTCGCGCGGATCGTCGGACTGGCACACCGCGCATCGGCAGCCGATAGTTGGAACCCCCACGCTGGTGCCCGAGCCGAGCACGGTGATGCTGAAGGATGGCGCTGCCACTAAGCTGGCGCCTCTGGTTGTTTCTTCTGCTCCATGGCCTGCACAAACCGGAATCGCAATTCCGTCAGAGCATTTTCGAGCAGCCGCTGCTCCTCCATCGAAGTATTCCCGCGGGTCTTCTCTTGGAGCATTGCGAGGATATCGATAGTATGCCGGGCGATCGGAAAATTCGGCTCAGGCGGGTCATTCCCATCGCCCATGCGAAGCAGTCCGAGCTGAATCTCAGTCTGCGTCTTCAGCGAAATAATCAAAAATTCAAACGTAGCCGGAAGCGAAAATTCCTGCTCACTCATCCTACTTACATTTTAGGCGAGTGGCCGGAAGCCCGTGGCGCACGCACTCCTGCGTGCCGCGTTCACACTCGTGTGAACGCCAGGCGGGAGAGATTCAGAACAGCCTCTGATATCAATTCTGGGCTGCGAGGATAGACTGTCGCCCGCAATCATTTCGCGAAAGGCGCACTGACCATACGATCTCGACACTAACTTCCAGTTGGGCCAAGCTTACGGCTGATCCGCTTTCAGACGGCTGGGCCCACGCGGCTTATGGGGCTTTTTATCTTCAAGCGTTTGCCTAAGCACGTGTTCTAATACCCTCGGAAACTCCATGAGAAACATGTGCGTGTCTTTTCCACCAAATCCGAATTCTTCCATGAACGGGCCATGCAGCGTTACCTCTGACAAACGGCGAAGACGCTCCGAGCATTCCACATTAAACCACAAACAATCCTCGTATCCTGATGCGGAACAAATACGATAAGGCCGTTGGTACCACGATCACTTCACTAGAGTCGAGCCCGGGAACTGGTTGTGCACTTAGTTCCAGCGTAGGTCCAACATGGGCAATGACCTTCGCTTCGCCCCGCCGCCTGTAGAAATTTCCGTGGCGCCGCCAATCAGACCACCATCTCCCGCTTCGATCATGCGGTAGACTGAGTCTTTCCACCGCCTCCGCATGGCCACCGCAACTACAACTGGCGAACGATTCGAGCGACTGGTCGGCATCATGGCGCGGCTCCGCGCTCCCGGCGGCTGTCCCTGGGATCGCGAGCAAAACTTCGACACCATCAAGCCCTATCTGCTCGAAGAAACCTACGAGGTCCTCGACGCCATCGATCGCCGCGATTGGCCTGGTCTTGCCGACGAACTGGGCGAC
>JBGPSX010000388.1:0-4145 GCA_041490325.1 Bryobacteraceae bacterium
CCTCAGCGGCAAAGGCGGTGGGAACAAACAGAGCTAGCGGCGCGAATCGCCAAAAGGATCGGAATTCCATCGGCGCCCTCCTTCAGCGAGAATTACAGAACTCTCCCACCACGGCTCAAACACTTCGCAGCTTAACCGTGTTCACCAAAGTTTAAACGTTTTTCGCATGGCAAAGCAAGCCAAATTCGAACGCGGAAAGTGAGGTTCATCCAACGAAACTAGGGCGGCGCTGGTCCGGCTTCGAGCTCCTATCATTTCAGGGAAAGCAACGACTTAAATGACAGGACTAAAGACTCACTTGAACGTCGCCGTCGCGGAGTTCGCGGCCTGGTCGTCCACCGTCAGCGTCAACTCCGCAGGCCCGACACCGGCCAGCGATCGCGGCAGCCGAACATTCAGTTGGTCCAGACCAGCGAATTCGTTCTGAGGCCCTGCATACTGGACTTCACCATCGAACCCGCCCTTCGCGGTAGCAAAGCGCATCTTCACGCCAGCCAAGGAACTCCGCGAGCGCCATCCAGTTCCGAATAGAACCAGGAACACCTGATCTGTCGCGGAACCCAGATCGATCGGCGCGCGTTGATGTTGGCCAGCCGCGTTCACCAGAATCATTGGCTCCACGCTTTGCTGGCCGTCGCGAACGCGCACTACCAGACCTGCCGGGGCGCCAAACACAAAAGCATCCAAAAACAAATGAGGCGCGATAGTATGAAGCTCGAGCCTCCCTTTCGAAACCACTCCATCCCCGGTGGTAATCGTCACCGCCGCGTTCCCGTTGGGTGTTCCCGCGGGAACGACATAATTTACCTGAATCGGCGAAACGTAGAGCAGCGGCGCCAGCCGTTCTACGCTAGCCGAATCCTTCACCGTCACCGTAGTCCCCGCCAAAGTCGTCGGCGGATTGCGCCCGTCTCCACTCGCCACGATCTGCGACGCCCCAGCCGCAACCACAGTGGTCAGAGCACCGCCGCAAGCGAAAGTCTCTACTACCGATTGGGCGGACTGTGTCGCGCTCGAAAACAGTGTGAGAGCGTTGCCAATCATGAGAGTCGGGCCGCTCACAGCCTCACCGCCAATGCCAAGGCCCAAAGACTGAATACCGTCGACCGCGGGCAATTTGAAACTCACTCGGTAAACACCGATCTCGCCCGGAGCCAGAACAGACTCCACCACATTCGCCGCCTGTCCACCCACCACCATGTCCGGCTTGACCAATGTGCGAGCGAGCGGCGACGCTGGCGCCGGCATTCCATTCGCCACCACAGGATCTGTCGCGCCCAGGCCCGTCACATAAGCTCGCACAACTTCGCCCGGCTTGGGCGTTGCTCCGGGCAAACAGGAATACGCCTCGAATCCGCCACCGGGCAGCGTCCGTTCAAATGTGCGGGGATCAAACACCGGCGAGTATCGGTCCAGCGTAATATCGAACGGAGCCGAGCTTACACTGTTCGAAAGCGCCACCAGCGTTGTAGGACCGGACGCAAGTTCGATGGGCACTTGCACCGTGAGGATTTCGCCGACTATTCGATCGTTGTCATCGATCCAAGGATCGCTGGACAACACTGGCGCCGGCGCCCCGCCGACTCGCACCGCGACATCAGCACCGCCCAAGCCCGTGCCGTAAACCAGTGCCCGGACCCCGGGCGAGATTCGTGGAAGTCTGTTCGAATAGTTCACGAAGTAACTGACCGCCGGCTTCTGAGCGACCAGGCCCGCGGGAGCGATCAGAGTGAAGACAAAGAACACCGGCGTGCGGTACTTCATGGTTACCCTCCGATACTCGACAATAAGCCCGCAAGGCAGCCCAAACAATCGTGCACACGGTGCGCACGGCCCGTAGCACGCTGAAACGACGGGCGCTAAGTTAGCGGAAGCCTTCGAGCATCATAAGGTCCGATTCCCGGCGTTCCACCTGGTTGGCAAGCGCCCAGCGGCCGTCGAGCGAGAAAGTGATGCGAGGAAATTCCCGAGGAGTGAGAAACGGCAGCCGTCCGAGGCGGGTCACTTTAGCGTCCTCGATTCGGTAGAGATCGATCGCCTCGAAATCTTTCTCGGCGGTCAGAAACAGAATTCCACGGCTCGTGACGCCCCACAATCCGCGGCGGACGGCTTCCAAAATCACCTTTTCCTCGCCACCATCCACTGACAACACTTTGAGCTTCTTGGTCAGAAGGGCGCGATTCTCTCCTTGAGGGTCCAGGAAAAATACGTACTTCCCATCCAGGGACTCCGCGGGCTCGATGCCGCCACCGCGCGATATCTGCTGGGGCGCGCCTCCTGCAGCACTCGTGCGCCAAATTTCCGGCCGGCCGCTTCGATCGGATGAGAAGTATATCCATCGACCATCTTGCGACCAAGTTGGACTCAAGTCCGTCGCGGCATCGTTGGTGAGCCTCCTCGGCTCACTGTCGTTCTCATCGACGACGTAAATCTCCGAGTTTCCGTCGATCGCAGCGTCGACCACAATTCTCCGGCCGTCCGTCGACCAGGATCCGGCTTTGAGTACCGGCGCTTGGAGCGATGCAAGCTGTCGCAGCCCCGCGCCATCGCGCCTCGCCACCCAAAACTGCATCGCTGCGCCCGATAAGTATGAGGAGAACACGATCCTTTCTCCATCGCGCGAAAACGGACCCGGCAAGTCGATGCGAGACGACTCGAGCAACCGCCTCGCGGACAGCACGTTCTCCTTAGACGCAGCGTTCAGATCGATCATCCGCAAATTGACAATCGCCTTCTGCACCTGAAAAGCCAGCCGCGCGGGACGTCCCGGAGCAGGCGGCGAGATGGATGGTTTCAGCGCCCGGGCCGCTGACGTAACCAGGCTCTCCAAACCTGCCACGGGTTTCCCTTTGCCGGGCGGCGACGTTCTCGCGGGAATTCGCCACAACGATTCCCCGGCGGCGTCGTACACAATGTCCCGGCCGTCGGGCGTCCACGTCAAACCAGCGATGAGCGTGCTCCAATCCGTCAGCCGTCTCTGCTCGCCGCCGCCAATCGGCATCAAATAGATATCATCGATGCCCGAACGCTTGGAACGAATAAGCGCCAGTGTGGTCCCATCCGGCGAGATGTCGAACTTTCCGATGGCTTCATTCGCCGGCGATTGCGCGATCCGGCGTGAGCTCAGCGTCGCGGCGTCAATTTGGACGATAGCGTGGGAGCCTTCATCCACGACGAGTAGCGACCGGCCGTCCGGCATCCACTTCGGATTGCGCCCGCCATCGGAGATTTTGCGCTCAGGCCCACCCAGAATGGACACCACATAGACGCCGGGGTTAGGGATCGCCTGCCCGGCCCAACCCACACGCTCAAACGCGATCTCCTTGCCGTCCGGCGACCACGCCGGGCTGTGCTCCGCCACCGGCGGCGGCGTGTCGGTAAGCCGTCGCGCTGCTTCGCTGTTGATGGCCTTGATCCAGATATCCTGTGGCGCGGGTCCGGGCGGACTCCACGCCGCAAAAGCGATAAAGTTTCCATCCGGCGAAAAGCTAGGATCGGTTTCTCCGCCCGGATACTGCGTCAAAGAAACGATGCGCGGCGGCGGTGACGGGGTCCGGCGCGTACGCAGTACGGCCACGCCAGCGCTGAGCACAATGAGCCCCAACGCTGCCCAAAGCCATTTTCCGAACGTCGGGCGGCGGCCAAATGTTGGAGTCCGGCCCGTGGCTGCAGCGCTATCGGCAAATACGGGAGTATAAGTGCCCTTCGGCAAAGCGATGATAATTCGTTCGCTGGGCTCCTCCGCGTAATACTCGCGGAGTTTGTCCCGCACTCTGCGCGCATCGGCTCGAACGACGGAATCGTCATGGCCATTCGAGCCGCGCCGCTTTTCGTAAAGCGCCAGGGCGATGGCTTGTTCCTTTAACGTGTCTCCGCGGCCGGCAATCGTTTCTTCAACCACGAATCTGAGAAATGCCGACAACCGCTCGGAGCGCGAAAAGCCTTCCGCCGCGAGGATTTTCTCCAACTGATCGCGAATGGCAGCCGGGTTCACCACCTCATAATATTACTACGTTAAGTATTGACAAAACAGAGAAGCGCTGATATGTTTGGGCATGACCGATGCCCAGGCGGTGCGTTGTCGAAAGCGGCTGGAGCAGTTTCTGGTGGACCTGCTGGAACCGGTGGGGCGGAGTGAGCGGCGC
>JBGPSX010000389.1:0-4141 GCA_041490325.1 Bryobacteraceae bacterium
AACATGCGCGCCGTCTCGCCCGCGGAGATGTACGTCTATGAATTCGATTGGTCGCCCGACAACCAGGAACTGGGCTATCTGGCCGCGCGCGGCGCCGGCGACGAAAACTGGTACATCGCCGAACTTTACGCCGTCAATTCCGAGTCCGGCGTAGTGCGGCACGTCTCGAAACCGTCCATGCAGGTTGCCAATCTACGTTGGTCGCCGGATGGGAAAACGCTAGCGTTCATCGGAGGATTGATGAGCGATGAAGGATCCACGGGCGGCGACATCTTCGCCGTGCCAGCAACTGGCGGACCATCGCGCAATTTGACGCCGAAGCGAGGTTCATCGCCCGTTTGGTTCCAGTGGGCGCCGTCTTCGAAACAGATTCTGTTCACCGAAGGCGTCGCGGGCGAGACGGCGATTTCGACGCTCGATCTCGCGTCTGGTAGTACAGAAAGACTTTGGAAAGGCGCCGAGAGCATCACATTGTCCGGCGACGGCAACTTTGGCGCGGTCATCCGGAATTCCTGGAGCCATGCACCCGAAGTATGGGCCGGCCGTACCGGGGCCTGGCAACAGATCACGCACGCCAACGACAGCGCCCACCCCAGTTGGGGGGAAGTGAAGAGTGTGGAATGGAAGAGCGACCAGTTTCAAGTGCAGGGCTGGCTCACTCTGCCAAAGCCGTACGATCCGGCGAAGCACTACCCGATGATTGTCGTTGTGCATGGCGGTCCGGCGGCTGAAGTGCGGCCGGCCTGGCCTCGCCCGAGCTTGCCACTGCAGTTGCTGTCTTCCAAAGGCTATTTCGTATTCATGCCGAATCCGCGCGGAAGCTATGGGCAAGGCGAGGAGTTCACGCGGGCCAATGTTCGAGATTTCGGATACGGCGATCTGCGCGACATCCTCGCCGGCGTCGACACCGTCGTGAAAACTTATCCGGTGGATGAGCAGCGCGTCGGCATCTCCGGGTGGAGCTACGGCGGTTACATGACCATGTGGACCGTCACGCAGACCAATCGTTTTCGCGCGGCATTTGCCGGCGCCGGAATCGCCAATTGGCAGAGCTACTATGGGCAGAACGCGATCGATCAGTGGATGCTCCCTTACTTCGGCGCTTCGGTGTACGACGATCCGGCGATCTACGCGAAAAGCTCGCCGATCAATTTCATCAAGAACGTCAAAACGCCAACCTTGATCGTCGTGGGGGAGCGCGACGGCGAATGCCCGCCGCCGCAATCCTACGAATTCTGGCACGCCTTGAAGACTTTCGGCGTCAAGACCGAGTTCGTCCTTTACCCCGGCGAAGGCCATGGATTCCACGATCCGGAGCACTCCCGCGATCTATTTGATCGCGTTGTTAAGTGGTTTCAAGACAACATGCCGGCGCCGGATGTAAAATAGCGATCACGTAACGGCGGAATTTATGTCGGCATCTGGAGCGACTCCCAAGTCCGCTCTGTCAGAAGAGCTTCGAGATCTTTCGGAACAGATCGACAACATTAAAGAGGATGCGCAGGAACTGACGGCGCCTCTGAGCGATCTGCAATTCAACTGGCGGCCGGCGTCCGGGCGCTGGTCGATTTCCGAGTGTCTGGCACACCTGAACCTCGCCAATGGCACAGATCTCCCGATGCTTGTAGAAGCGATCGAGCAAGCGCGTAGCGCGGGAATCACGGGAAAGGGACCGTTCCGTTACGGGTTTCTGAGCCGAAAGTTTGTGCAGATGAATGAGCCTCCGGCCAAGCTCAGGTTCAAATCGCCGAAAGTCTATAAGCCGCCGAGCGGGCTCACGAAGGAGGCGGTCCTGGGCGAGTTTCTATCGAATCATGACCGGATGCTCGAACTGGTTGCGAAATCGAGCGGTCTCGATCTGGCGCGCGTCAAAGTGCCCACCGTCTTCCGCTATGTCACATTCAGCCTTGGTATAAGGTTCGCGCTGCAGAACGCGCACGACCGCCGCCATCTCAGGCAGGCCTGGGATGTCCGGGAGCATCGGAACTTCCCCTAGCTGAGCCGCGACCCAAAAGCGACCGTGAAACAATCAAGCCCCAAACGATTTTTTTGAAGCCGCTCCCTGCGGTCACGGACAGAGTCGACGCTAACGCATCTAATCGCCGGCAACGGTACACAGCTGCTAGCCGAGCCGCGCCCAAAGGAAGCGGTCCTGACAATTCAGCCCGCCGCGAGTGGTTTACGATAGTCTGATGCGACGAATCTCCCTCGCCCTCTTACTGACCGCCGGATGGGCTTTCGCACAACCCAAGGTCTCCTCAGAAAAAGAAGCTGCGATGAAGGCGGACTTGAACGGCCAGATCGACGCCATGAAGAAACAGGCGCAGGTGATGGTCGATAGCGTCTTCAGTTTCGGCGAACTCGGTTTTCAGGAATTCGAGACCTCGAAGTATCTGACGGGCATCCTCGAGAAAGAAGGCTTCAAGATCGAGCACGGTATCGCCGGGATTCCAACCGCTTGGGTCGCATCTTGGGGAGAAGGCAAGCCGGTCATTTCGCTGGGCTCCGACATTGACGACATTCCGCAGGCCTCGCAGAAGCCCGCGGTCGCATGGCACGAGCCGATGATCGAGGGTGCGCCTGGACACGGTGAAGGACACAATTCCGGCGTCCCGCTGAATATCATCGCGGCGCTCGCCGTGAAAAAGGTGATGGAACGCGAGCACCTGCACGGCACCATCCGGTTATGGCCGGGCGTCGCCGAAGAACTGGTTGGAACCAAAGCCTACTATGTTCAGGCCGGGCTCTTCAAAGACGTCGACATCGTTCTGTTCACGCACGTAGCCGCGAATCTTGGCGTGTCTTACGGGACTGCGCCCGGCAATGGCTTGGTGTCGGTCGAATACATGTTCAAGGGAGAGAGTGCCCACGCGGCTGGCGCACCCTGGCGGGGCCGTAGCGCGCTGGATGCGGTGGAACTGATGGATGTCGGCTGGAATTTCCGCCGCGAACATCTGCGCCTGGCGCAGCGCTCGCACTATGTCATCACCAACGGAGGCGATCAACCCAACGTCGTGCCGCCGAATGCCACGGTTTGGTATTACTTCCGCGAAGCCGACTACGACCACATCATGGATCTCTGGAGAATCGGCGACAACATGGCCAAGGCCGCGAATCTCATGACCGATACGACCTACACGTCGCGACTGCTGGGCACCGCGTGGCCGGGGCATTTCAACAAGCCGATCGCCGAAGCGATGTACGAGAACATCAAGAAGGTCGGGTTGCCGCAGTGGACCGACGATGATCAGACGCTCGCTAAAGCGCTCCAGAAAGAATTGAAGGTTCCGGTGCGAGGACTACCTGTTAAAGTCAACGAGCTGCGGGTTCCAAAAACAGAGAGCGACAACGTAGGCGATGAGGGTGGCAATATTGGACCGACCGGCGGCGGCTCGGACGACATCGGCGACGTATCTTGGAATGTTCCAACCGTCACGCTGCGCTATCCGGCAAATATTCAGGCGGGCGCCGGACACAACTGGGCCAACGCGATCGCCATGGCGACGCCCATCGCGCACAAAGGCGTCATCACCGGCGCCAAAGTGCAAGCCATGACGATGCTCGACATCCTGCTGCATCCGGAACTCGTCGAAAAGGCCTGGGATTATTTCAAGAACGTACAGACCAAGGATGTGAAATACAAGAGCTTCCTGCGTCCCGGCGATAAGCCCGCGATCTGGCTCAATGAGAAGACTATGGAAAGATATCGGCCGCAGATGAAGTCGTTCTATTACGACTCCTCGAAGTACGCCACGTATCTCGAACAGCTCGGCATCAAGTACCCGACCGTCAAGGCAGCATCGGGTACTGAATAAGACGCGGCGTCTGACTTTTAGCTATCGCCCTTCACCGACCACGGCGGCACGACGGCGTTAGTGCGCGCATAAGCGATGGACTGGCCCAAATGCTCGTGCATGTGATCCGCCATGACCAATAAGACGCCTTGGTAGGTGGTCTGCTGGCCGAACATTTTGGTGGCCTTCGTCAGATCGGCGTCTGACATTGCTGCGACGCCTTCGCGAACATGGGCAAAAGAAGCTCTAAGGGCTTCAACAACCTTGGCTTTTTCCGTCACTGTTTTTTCCATGCCGCGATCGATTCCCGCTGGAGGCTTCACGCCCAGGAAAGCCGGGAAAAGGTA
>JBGPSX010000390.1:0-4123 GCA_041490325.1 Bryobacteraceae bacterium
GCGTTTGCGAATCCAGCATGACCGCTCGCGTGCGTCAGCCAAACCGGATTGTGCGGAGAAACCTTGCTCAGCGCATCGTGAACGGGAAATCCTTGCACATTCGGCTCAGGCGTTTTGTCCCACTTGGCTTGATGAAAGCCACGCCCCAGAATCCACGCGCCGGGCTTGGCTTCTTTCGCCGCGGCGGCCACCATGGCGACAATCTCGTCCCAATTCTTGACATCGCGCAAATTTAAGACCATCTTCGAGGAACCCAGGCCCATGAAATGGCCGTGACCTTCGATCAGCCCTGGAACCGCAAGCCGCCCACCGAGATCGACCACTTTAGTCGACGGCCCAATTTGGGCCTGCAACTGCTGATTCGAGCCCAGAGCGACGATCTTGCCGTTGCGCGCGGCCAGTGCCTGCACCTGCGGTGAACCGGGCTCCATGGTCACGATTTTTCCATTGCGAAGAACCAGATCCGCCGGCTCAGCATGCAGCGCGGCAGCGGTCAGAGACAGCGCAAAATAGAGACGACTAGGCTTGAGAAACGTCAAACAGTCCATAGGATCATTTGTTATTGTAGGCGCATGCGATTGCTGATTGTCATTTTGGCGGGAGCTTTTCTGGCGCTCGGGCAACCCTCGGACGTCAAGACCGAGACGCTGTCCAACGGGATGAAAATCCTGATCCAGGAAGACCATAACATCCCCAATGTCGCGATGTATTTCTTCTACAAAATCGGTTCTCGCAACGAGCGGCCGGGTGTCACGGGGCTGTCGCACTTCTTCGAACACATGATGTTCAATGGCGCCAAGAAGTACGGACCGAAACTATTCGACGTCCAAATGGAAAAGAACGGCGGCAACAACAACGCCTACACCACTCAGGACGAGACCGTCTACACGGATTGGTTTCCAAGCAGCGCGCTGGAAATGATGATGGACATGGAGGCTGATCGGATTCGCGATTTGAGCTTTGATCCGAAGATGGTGGAGTCGGAGCGAGGCGTAGTCTATTCCGAGCGCCGGACATCGGTGGACAACAGCAATTTCGGTATTCTCTACGAACAGTTGCGGGCGGCGGCTTACACCGCGCATCCGTATAGTTGGCCCGTGATCGGCTGGCCGTCCGACATCGAAGCCTGGACCCTGGACGACCTGAAGCACCACTTCCGCATGGGCTATGCGCCGAATAACTGCTTGATGGTAGTGGTCGGCGATGTCACTTCGTCCCAGGTGGTCACACTGGCCAAGAAATACCTGGAACCGATTCCGCAGCAGGACCCGCCGCCACCGGTTCGAACCAAGGAACCGGAGCAGTTGGGCGAGCGGCGCGTCACAGTCAGCAAGACTGCTCAGTTACCGCTGGAATTGATCGCATTTCATGTTCCTGAGACAAAGCATGCCGACGATTCCGCGCTGGACGTCCTCGAAACGCTTTTATCGCATGGGCAAAGCTCCAGGCTCTACAGCCGCTTGGTGGACAAGGATCAACTGGTGTTGTCCGTCAACAGTTTTCGCCAGAACTCGCTCGATCCCGGACTCCTGATCTTCAGCCTGCAACCGCGCAGCGGCATCGAGCCGGCGCGCGCCGAGCACGCGCTGTTGGAGGAGTTGGACCGGCTTCGCACCGGCACTGTCAGCGATCAGGAATTGCGCAAAGCCAAGAATCAGTTGCTGGCCGACCGCTATCGTGAGTTGAAGACCATCGCGGGACGAGCGAATCTGCTCGGGACGTATGAAGTTTATTACGGGGATTACAAAGTGTTGTATAGCGCCGCGCAATCGGTGGAGGCTGTCACTGCCGCGGATATCCAGCGCGTCGCGCGCCAGTACCTGGGCCAAAAGAATCGCACCGTTGCGACACTAATCCCGGAATCAAAGACCAAGGAGAGCCAGCCATGAATTCGCGCGCCAGTGTGATCGCCATTCTCGCGGCCTGTAGTCTCCTCGGCGAAGTGAGACTCCCTACTTACACTCGCCAGGTTCTGCTGAATGGCGTTGTCGTGAGGTTGATGCCGCGGCCCGGTGTCCCTCTGGTTGGCTTCCGCGTATTGGTTCGAGGCGGATCGGAAGCCGAGCCGGCCAATCTCGCGGGCCTCGGAGGCGTGACGGCCCAGCTTCTGCGCAAAGGAACAAGCAAACGAACCGCCGACCAGTTTTCCGAAGAGCTCGATTTCTTGGGTGGAACATTCCAGACCGCTGACGCAGCACAGTCATCGTCGACAGTTATTTCAGCCGAGTTCTTGAAGAAGGATTTCGATCGCGGCTTGGAACTGTTGAGCGACGCTGTTCTGCATCCGGCATTTCCCGAGGCCGAGGTCCGAAAAACCCTAGCGCAGCGGATCGATGGCGCCAAGTCGGCGAAAGACAATCCTCAATTCGCGATCTCGGGCTATTTTTCGGCGTTCTTCTTTGGCGCGAGCCATCCCTACGGCCGCCCAGCCGATGAACTTACGCTGGCACGAATTCAGCGGAAGGACATCGTCGATTTCCACAGTCAGAATTACTGCGGCAAGAATCTCGTGGTGATCGTGACGGGTGATTTTGATCCGTCCGCCGCCGCGAAGATCCGCGAAGTGTTTGGCGCCGTACCGGCCGGAACCGCGTTCGAATCGACGCGCGCTCCAGTCGTTCCAACAGGATCGAGGTTGCTGCTGGTGGACAAGCCGGACGCAACCCAGACGTATTTCTACATCGGACAGCCGGGCATCGAACGCAAGAATCAAGATCGCGTGAAGCTGATGCTGGTCAACACGCTGTTCGGCGGACGCTTCACGTCCATGCTGAATGATGCCTTGCGCGTCAATTCCGGCTTGACGTACGGCGCTTCGTCCATCCTGCAGCAACCGCGCCTTCCCGGCGCCATCGCGATCACCACCTACACCAAGACGGACACCACCGAGCAGGCCATCGACATGGCGATCGATATCCTGCGGCGTTTGGCGGATAAAGGAATTTCCGCGGAGCAACTCGCTTCCGTTAAGGCTTATGTAAAAGGAACATTTCCGATGCAGCGGCTGGAAACGACGGACCAGCTCGCTCAAATGCTCGGAGAGATGGAAGTCTACGGCCTGGGGAAGGAAGAGGTCGACGATCTCTTCTCGCGCATCGATGCTTGTACCCTGGCCGACGCCAACGCCATGGCGAAGAAATATTACAAGGCCGACAATCTCACCTTCGTGCTGGTTGGAAACGCCGCCAAGATTCGAGACGTGGCGAAGAAATACGCGCCGAAGGTGACCGAAGTGCCGATCACGAAGCCTGGTTTTACGGCGCCTGGGTCGTGAGCCGTTTGCGCTTGGCGATCCGCAGGCCCAAAAGGTAAAACAGCCCGGTTGCGACGGCCAGTAGAAAGCCGCCCACCCAACGCAATGTGTCAAACAGCGAGTAGGCTCCTACGCGGCGCATGGTCACTTGCCATTGGCCATTGCGCTTCGCCCAGACATCCACAATTTCGGTGTCGGAGCTCATCGGGATTCCGCGACCCTTCAGTCCGAAATGCAGCGTGCCGGTAACCACCGCGACATCGCCGTACACCTTGGCAGTGATGGATCGGAACTTGAGATCGTGCCAGTCGTAGTGAATAGCATTCTGTAACCACTGGGTCTTGGCCACGGGGGGCTCGCTCGAAATTCCGCTCAAGTCAGCGAGGGTGTATTCATCGGCCAGCATGCGATCGAGCGTGGCGCGATCCTTGCGCTCGAGCGCCGACATCCACTGCCGATCTGCCGCGATGACTTCTTGTTCCACCGCCTGCTGCGCAAGCCCTGGGATAGTCATCAGGGCGGCCAAGAAAATTATTCTGGGCATTAGGTAACGATATCAGCGATCTGATCGAGCGCCCAACGCGCATGCTCCGCCACCAACTCATTCGGAAACTGCGCCAGCTTTTCCAAAGGCACGCGAAATTTTTCCTGCTGGCTGTTCCCCATCGCGATGGCGACGTTCCGTAGAAATCCGGCGTGCTTGGCCCGTTGGATCGGGCTGGTGCGGAAAACTTCGCGGAATTCTTCTTCAGTCAGCGCGGCTAGCTCGGCCAACGGTGGCGCGAAATGGCGTGGCTCGAACGACGGCTCTTCGGCCACTGGCGCCTTGCGATTCCACGGGCAAACATCCTGGCAGATGTCGCAGCCAAA
>JBGPSX010000391.1:0-4102 GCA_041490325.1 Bryobacteraceae bacterium
CCTACGTTAGCGGCGCGGCGGGTGCGGAGCAACACAAATGTTGAAGCCGCATGCTGAACCACTTAGCTTGTGGGAATTCCAGTGGAAAACCGTTCCGGACGGCGCTGCCGCCAAGTGCCAGCAAACACGGCAGTGAGAACTGTTTTCCTTGGATTTCCACACGGAAGAACATAACAACCTGCTTATGTTTTTATAGCACGAGCGGAGGGCTGGTTCACAAAGCCGGGTTCAGTTGGAAGCCGCCTGAAAGAGGGTGATGAAAAACTCTCCCCAACCGCTCCCTTTGGTCACGGCTCTGCCAGCAGCTCTATATGCTCAGTGTAGATTCTGAGCTGTGACCAACTACGAGGACGAGGTGCGGGAGAACAAATTCAGCAGGCCCGACAGCGAGCTGCCTTTGCGGTTCGGCTCGGAACTTCCAGCCAGGCGATCTACCAGGGCGCTCACACTTTTGCCGAAGCTGGTGGACGGCGAGAGTTGCTTGCCTTCCATGAGCGACTTCTGAATAGCGTCATAATCGGCCGGCATCAGATGATAAATTTCGGTGTGCAGCGCGGTGCCGATCACGTCCTTGCTCAGCCCGACATGCCGGTCGTAGCGGTTCACGATCAAGCGAATCTTGAAGCGGCCGACGCCGTTGGCGTCCAGATAGGTCAGCGAGCGTTGCACCGCTTGCAGAGACGTTAGTTCGTTGGTGGTCACCAGCAGGATCTCGTCCGCGGATTGCGCCAGGCTCAGATTCCAATCGCCGTATACGGCGCCGGTATCGAGCACCACGAGGTCGTAGGTTCCGCGCGCATACTCGACGATGCGGCTGGCGTCCGTCAGTTCGCTCATGTTGTCGGCCATGGTTTCCGGAGAAAGCAAGATGTCCAAACCCTGGCGGCTGGTGACGATTCCTTTCCACAGGTCGGCGTCGATTTCATGCGAGCGCGCTAGCACGTCCATGAAGCTGAAGCTGGACTTGATCTTCAGCAGGAACGATTGCGTTCCCGCGAGCGGGTCGAGATCGGCCAGCAGGATGCGTTTGTCCTCGAACCGGGTAAACTGGTACGCCAGATTGCTGGCAATGGTGCTGGCGCCGCAGCCGCCCTTGGCCGGCATGATGCAATAAACTTTGCCGGGATTCTTGAAATGATCGGGCTGCAGCCGCGCGATCTTTTGCAGCGCGCCTTCCACCTGCTCGGATGTGAAGGGCTGGATCAAAAAGTCGCTGGCGCCCTGGCGCAAGCAGCGCAGCACCAGTTCCGGATCGTTGCTTGAAAGCACCACGATAATCGGTAGCTTGGCGGCGGCCCGGAGCAGGTCCGGAATCAGCGACAAGGCTTGTTCCACCTGTTCGCCGACCTCGAGCAGGCATAGGTTGGGAGTTTCCTTAGAGAGGATCTCTGGAACCTGCATCCGGGTGGGATAAGTGTTCAGTTCGTGCGCTGAAAGGGTGGGCAAATGGCGGCTTAGTAGATCGCCTAAGTCACGAATTATCTTATGGGTAGGGCAGATAAACAGCGCCTTCCAGTTCCCGTGAAACTTGGCGGTATCAGGCTGGGGCATTGGCGCTGGACGGACTTCTCCCTGGTTGGAGTCCTAATGAATCAAATCGGCTAAAAGCGATGATAACATGAGAGTCTTTCCCTCCTGGTTCAACTAAACATTCGAACGCCGTAGCCGATTGGGCCGCTCTGATTCCAGCAGACTCCTGACGCTGACGCTGCCGCGTTGGGGATGAAAACCATGAACGAAGATAATCCAAAGAAAACCATCGCGGTGTGCGACACGCAGCCGATCACTGCCGAGGGATTGAGACACCTGGTTGCCTCCAGCCCGGACGTCGAGTTCACTGAGGCACTGGCGACGCTCGAAGCCGCCACCGCGTACGTGCATGAGAAGTCTCCAGACCTGATCGTGCTGGACAAGGCATTTGGTATGCGCGCGGTGTTGGATTGGATCCACGATCTGAAATTGACCGACGCGACGCCAGCTATCACGGTCTGGGGCGTCTCGATGACCGAGGCGGAGGCCTTGCGGCTGCTGCAAGCGGGGGCGCGCGGCATCGTCCGCAAGACTTCGGATCTGGCGAGCATTTTGGCATGCTTTCAGGCGGTTGCCTCCGGCCGAAGCTGGATGGAGGATTGCGTTTTCCGCGAGACCGCCCGCAATAGCCGGTACCCGCGCTCCGAACTCACTCCGCGCGAGCAGCAGGTACTCGAGCTGGTGGAACAGGGCTTTAAGAATAAAGAAATCGCGATCGAATTAGGCATCCGCCCCGGAACGGTGAAGATCCACCTGAAGCACATCTTCGAGAAAACCGGCGTGCGCGGCCGCTATGGTTTGGCCATCAGCGGACTCAAGGAACGCGGAATTGTCTCGATGCCACCCGGCCGGGAGGAACTCGATCCGGTTTCGGCGCCACTCAGCTACCAAAAATAAGTCTTCAAAACCTTGGGCGAGGCCGGGGTTCCGGAGATCACTTTCACCCGCACCACCAGTTGCAGATTCTTGTTCTGCCAGGCAGGCGGTGCGTCATGCAGCGCCTCAGCCAGAAATTCGGGCTTAGTAATAAGGTCCGCGGCGGCTTCCGTTCCATACTGCGTGATTCCAGCCACCTCCACCAGCATGGCCTGCGTGTCCGGATGGAAAACTCGTGTGACGATCGCGTAATCCTCATTGGTTCGCCGATCGGGCGGAAGATCCGGCAGAGACCATTCGGTGGGCTTGCCGTAGTCGGTGACCATGCGAGGCCGCCGCTCGGCATCGATGAAGAACCGCAGCTCTTTACTAATGTCGCGCCAGCGCGTGTAGGAATAACCGATGAGCACGGTGGGCGCCGCGCGCAGATCCTGGAAGGACACGTCGCTTCCAATCTTGACGCGATAAGCGCGATGCATCCGGTTCAGCATGTCGGAGATGCGCGCGACCGCAATTAGATCGCCCCCGCCGACGAACTGGTCGGTCAGCAGGATGAAGTCCTCGAAACGGGTCGGCCGCTCGGGCGCCATTCCCGGATCGACGCCGTAGACTGGTACGTACGCCGCCGACAGGAGCACGGGCGCTGAGCCTTTTAACACCGGGCCCCAGAACTGGTCCACCACTGTGCTCCCCGGCCGCATCTTCCACCACGCCAATGCGGAAATCGCTAGGGCGGCCAGCACTATCGCGGCGAGGATCGTCCAAGCAGGACGGCGCGGTTTCACCACTTCGAAGGGGTGCACAACGTCGGCTGCGGGAACGTGCGGCTCCAGGTGTATGAACTCGGGAACGTAGGTACCATGCGGGAGTTCGATCCGAATTTCGTCCTGTTGCCCTTCGGTGGCGTAATAGACGCCGAGCCGTTTGCGTACCTCACCGGCCTTGACGCGAACCGTGGCATCGTCGCTCGGATCGTACTCGGCCGATCGGCCAAACACGTCGATCCCGATGGTTCGCTCCTTCAGGCTCTCGGCTTGACCCTCGAGCGTGCGTTCCACAACGTAACGCAAGAAATCCTGAGAGCGCCGGCTGGTGCGAAATCCTGGGCTTTGCAGTACGCGGGTCAGCGCGGCGCGAACTGCCGCCGGTTCGGCATTCGGATGGTTGAGGCCGTTGGACAACCCTGAAGTTTGCCCGTCGCCCATGCGATCTCCAGTGGTTTCAATTCTATCACCGCTAACAATTTGAGAATAAATACGTTCGGTGTTGTAGCGAACAGCGATGCAACCGTTCCGAACTGGACAGCGCGCTCGGAATGCGGCCAACATTGCGTCACGTGCCCGATCACTCTACCCAACTGAGAATCCTGTGCATCGGGGCGCACCCGGACGATTGCGAAATCCATTTCGGAGGGACGGCGGCGAAGTTCGCGGATCTGGGCCACGCGGTCAAGTTTCTTGCACTGACAAATGGCGAAGCGGGACACGCTGTCTTGCGGGGCCCTGAACTGGCTGTGCGGCGCGCTCGCGAATCGGAAGAGGCCGCCGGGCGTTTGGGCATTGCGGCTACTGAGGTCTTACAAAACCATGACGGCGAACTTGTCCCGGACATTGAAACACGCTGGGAAATCGTGCGCCAGATCCGCCGCTGGGACGCGGACATCGTTCTGACGCATCGGCCTTACGACTATCATCCC
>JBGPSX010000392.1:0-4101 GCA_041490325.1 Bryobacteraceae bacterium
CCGGCATGCTGCTGCGTTCGCCCTTTCTCGGTGGCGCCGAACTGGAGAGAAGTAAGCGCGCGTTGGTGGACGCGCGATTTCGCAGGGATGGCGTGTGGGACGTGAGCCTATCGGGACTGCATGAGGAAGCGGCTAACTGTCCGCTGTTACAGCGAGCCCTGCGGCGTTGTGAGAAAGTACTCGAGAAGCTCCCGGACGAGCAGCCGCCGAGTGATTGGAGCGCTGATTTTGCGAAACTCCTCGACGCGCTGGGCTGGCCCGGCGATCGTTCACTGAGCAGCCGCGAATATCAAGTGATGGAAGCGTGGCGCGACCTGCTTTCGGATCTGGCCGCGTTGGATCTTGCGGCGCCGCGGATGACCTTCGACGCGGCCCTGGCGCGGCTGCGGGAGATTGCGTCGGCCACGGCATTCCAAGTGGAGGACGAAGGCGCGCCAGTACAGATCATGGACATGCTGGAGGCCTCCGCTCTCGAGTTCGATCATCTGTGGATCATTGGGCTGCACGATGAAGCGTTGCCCCCGCCCGCGAATCCGAATCCGTTTCTTCCGATTTCTCTGCAGCGTGAACATAAACTTCCGCACTCGTCGGCGGAGCTGGAGTTGGACTTCGCCGGCAGGTTGATGGAGCAGTTTGTCTCGAGTGCAAGTGACGTGGTGCTTAGTTATCCGGAAGCGGAGGGAGATCGGGAACTCTCGGTCAGTTCGCTGGTTGCTGGCGGGTCGTGGCTGGCGGCCGAGCAAGGGGAATCGGAACCGCCGGCTCCGAGTGCGGGTCTGGAGGAATTCGTAGATGACGTCGCGCCCGAGGTTGTGGTCGATGCAAAGCAGGTCGGCGGCGCGTCATTGTTCAAGGACATGGCCGCGTGTCACTTTCGAGCTTTCGCGAAACACCGCTTGGGGGCGCGCCCGCTGGAAGAAAGCAATCTTGGGCTGAGCTACAAAGATCGAGGCAACGCCGTTCACAAAGCTCTTCAGTTCATTTGGAGCGAGCTTGGATCGCACGCGCGGTTAGTGTCGCTCGACGAGCGGGAATTGAAGGAACTGGTGGAGCGCAACGTCGTCGCGGCGGTGCGCTACCTCGGCGAAGGCATCGGACGACGACTGGAAGAACGTCGTTTGGGTCGACTCCTGATCGCCTGGCTGGAACTTGAGAAATCGCGCCAGCCGTTCACCGTGATCAAGCCCGAGGAAGAGCGTGTGGTGAGCATCGGCGGCTTGCAGGTCCGGACGCGCGCCGATCGCGTGGACGAGCTGGCGAACGGGCGCGACGTCATTCTCGATTACAAAACCGGGCAGGTAAGTACGAGAGGTTGGGAAAGCGAGCGTCCGGACGAGCCGCAGCTTCCGCTTTACTGCGCCACCAGCGATCGGCCCGTCGCAGGAGCGGCGTTTGCGGTGATTCGCACCGGCGATCTCAGTTTTCGTGGGCTCGCCGAAAATGGCGCTGGGCTGCCAGGCATGAAGAAGATCTCGGTCGACTTCGAGCATCAGATCGCGGAATGGCGGCGTATTCTCGAACGATTGGCGCTGGATTTTCGCGCCGGCCGCGCGGAAGTGGATCCTCAGCCCGATGCATGCGAATACTGCGGCCTATGGGCTTTCTGCCGGATTCGGGAGTCTGAACATGGTCGCGGATAGCGGGGCGCGGGAACGCGCGCTCGACACGTCGGCATCCTTTATCGTTCAATCCCCCGCGGGTTCGGGCAAGACGGAACTGCTGATCCAGCGCTACCTCAAGTTGCTGGCTATCGTCGACTCGCCGGATAGCGTGGTGGCCATCACGTTTACGCGCAAAGCGGCCGGCGAGATGCGTGCCCGCGTTCTGGATGCGCTTCGCAGATCTGAGTTGAACGAGACGCCGGAAGCGGAGCACGAGCGCGTGACATTCGACATTGCGCGCGACGTGCTGGACCACGATCGCCGTCTGGCGTGGAATCTTTTGCAAAATCCCGCGCAGATGCGCATTGAGACCATCGATGCCCTGTGCGCAGCCATCACGCGCCGCATGCCGTGGCTCTCGCGCTTCGGCGCCATGCCCGAGATTTCGGAAAAGGCCGAAGACCTGTATCGCGAAGCGGCTCGGAGCACGCTGCGTCACGTCGAAAAGGACAATGAAGCATTATCCTACGTGCTCCTGCACCTGGATAACGATTTCAACGCAGCGGAGCGGCTCTTCGTGAGTATGCTGGAGCGGCGCGATCAATGGCTGCGGCACACGGGCGCTCAACCAGACTTCGCAGCCGTTCGCACTCAATTGGAAGCGTCGTTGCAGCGGATCATCCTCGAAGAACTGCGCAAGTTGCGGGCCGGCATCGATGCGGATGCTGCTGCTGAGATCGCATTGTTGCGCGAAATCGAGCAGTTTCCCGGCGCGCGCCTGGAGGATCTCGAATGCTGGGAATCCGTGGCGTCACTGCTGTTGACAGAGAAGAATGAGTGGCGCAAGGTGGTCAATAAGACGACGGGCTTTCCACCCAACCATCCGCTCAAATCGCGTTGCGAGCGGTTGCTGGCGCGATTGCAACGAGAGGATGCGCTGCTGGCTTCGTTGCGCCGTTTTCGCGAGTTGCCTGCACCACGCTTTACCGATTCACAATGGCAAGCGTTGGAAGCGGCCGTGTCGGCGCTCACGCTCGCCGTTGCTGAACTGCAGCTCGTCTTCGCCGAACGCGGCCGCGTGGATTTCGCGGAACTGGCCATCCGCGCATCCGAGGCGCTGGGCAAAGTGAATTCCCCCACCGATCTCGCACTGGCGCTGGGGTATCAGATCCAGCACATTCTGGTGGACGAGTTTCAGGATACGTCGTACACCCAGTTTGAATTGCTCGAACAATTGACCGCGGGTTGGGAGCCCGGCGAAGGACGCACGCTATTTCTGGTCGGCGATCCGATGCAGTCGATTTATCGTTTTCGTCAGGCCGATGTCAGCCTTTTTCTTAAGGCCCGGCTCGAAGGGATCGGATCGATCCGGCTCGAACCCCTGACGCTCAGTGTGAATTTCCGCTCACGGCCAGAAGTTGTGGCCTGGGTGAATGAGACCTTTCGGTCGATTCTTCCGCCGGAGGAAGACATCGAGGCGGGCGCCGTAGCGTACTCGCCGAGTATCGCCGGAAGCGTGCCAGGCACGGCTCAAATCGAAGTCCGGGCGGTGCGGGATGCGCGGGAGGAAGCCGCACGCCTGGTGGATCTGGTGGCAGCTACGGAGGACAAGAAGATCGCGGTACTGGTGCGCGCGCGGCCGCATTTGGCTGAGATTGTCATCGAACTCAAGCGCAGGAAAATTCCGTTTCAGGCCATTGAGATCGATCAGTTGGGCGAGCGTCCAGTAGTGGAGGACCTCATGGCGCTGACTCTGGCGCTGCTGCATGCCGCCGACCGCGTTTCATGGCTTGCGATTCTGCGCGCGCCGTGGTGCGGGTTGAAGCTGGAAGATCTGCATGCGCTGGCCGCGGCCGATCATCGCGAAACTGTCTGGAACTTATTACATCGGGAGAATTCTGCAATCAGCAACGACGGCGCCGCTAGGATTGGACGGATACTCCCGATACTCGAGCGCGCGCTCGAAGAACGCGGCCGCCGATCACTGCGCGATTGGGTCGACGGTGTGTGGCAACGGCTGGGCGGACCGGCATGCGTCGATGAAACCGATCTTGAGGATGCTGAGGCATATTTCGAATTGTTGGAAGGGCTTCAGGAAGGCGCCGACCTTGCGGACTTCGGCTGGTTCCGCGCGCAAGTGAACCTGCTGTTCGCCCAGGCTGATGCGAAAGCGGGCGAACGGTTGCAGCTCATGACCATCCACAAAGCCAAGGGCCTGGAGTTTGACACCGTGATCTTGCCTGGACTGGGCGCGCTGCCACGCCAGGATGAATCGCGCCTCCTGGTCACGCTGGAGCAACATGGAGAGCTGTTGCTCGCGCCGATTTCTGAATCGGGCCGTGACACGGACCCGATCTACAAATACATTTCCCGGATGGAGCGCCGCAGAGTGGAACTTGAGACTGCGCGCCTGCTATATGTCGCGGTGACGCGCGCGCGGGAGAATCTGCATCTGCTCGGTTCCTTGGGCGTCAAGGCCGACGGTTCATTCGAAGAGCCC
>JBGPSX010000393.1:0-4093 GCA_041490325.1 Bryobacteraceae bacterium
AAGTCCGCCAGCATTCGCTTCAGGTCGGCTTCGTGGGCATTCACCTGTTCGTCCGCCCCGAGAGGAGCCGCGGGAACGCTGTAGTAAAGTTTCTGACCTTGCCCGCGCTCTTCTCCGGTAAGCAGCATGACGATCTCGCGCACCAGCTCCAGTCCGTCCGTCTCGTCCGGATTCAGGATGCCGCGCAGCATCGGCCGCCGGGTCTCTTTGTGAAACAGGTTGGCGAAGCGTGCCGACTCATCTCCGAAAACGGTGATTTCGGCATCGTGCACCAGATGCGGAATGCGTTCCTTCTTAAGCACGTTTTGGGTCAGCTTTGAAAAGGGCAGGGTGACGAAGGCGTTGAGTTGCGTCTCGCACTGAACATCCTTGTCGTGACGGCGGGCGGCGACGATGCGGCTGGTGCCAACGTCGAGACCGATGGCTGAAGTTGCTTGTGTATTAGTCATCAATTCTTCTCCTGAACGGCGCCCTTGCTGGCGAGCGCGGTGATGGTGTCTCGGTATCTTTTCTGAAGTCTCTGGCGGTAGCGGTCCACCGCAATTCCTCGAGCCGCGGCTTCTTGCTGAACACGGCTTTCCGACGCCAGCAACCCTTGCTCCAGCGGCGAACCGGCTGCCTCGGCCAGCAACGAATCCGGAGCAAATCCAAAAAGCATCACGCTTGGAAGCGGATGCCGGTAGTTGTCGCTCAATCCCAAGTCGCGGAACGGGAGATTGCCCGGCCAGTCGGTGTGATAGCCGGCGCGGAGATTGTCGGGATTCACCGAGACCTGGGCATGCGTCACGCAATTGTCCGCCGGAATCGCGTATAGAGCCCGGAGCATCTCAGTCAAAATCCGCGCGGCGTGGATCTGCGCGGGATTGGATGGGGCGCTGTCCGCGGCGCTCTGAGCTTCGAACGCCACGCCGAAGAAGCTGCGGTTGAGGTAGACGTAGACCCACTTCTCATCCGCCCAGATGGAATTGCCCGCGTGGTTGGCGTAGTCGCTCTCGCGGACGATGCGAAAAACCCGTCCGAAGCGGTCGATCAGGAAATGATACGACCGCCGTCTGCTCACATATTCGAGCAGTCCTTCACCGGTACGCTTCAATGTCCTGTTTTGGTCCGCTTCGAACGGCGCCAAGTGACTCTCGGTAGTGTGAAACACAATGCCGGCGGGCTCCGAACGCCACTCGCCTCGCTGCTGGTCGAGTTTTTCTCGGGGAAAGGCGAGGTATTTGCGTGGCTCACTTGAGGTGGCAAATTGATTTTCCACTCGAAGTCCGTTGCTATATAAGTCGAAATGCGGATTGGCGTCCACCAGCCAAACCTTGGGAACGGCGCGGGCTTCGAAGGCCGGTTCGGCGGTCTTCAGTCCGCCTGTGTTCAGTTCGCCTGGGTTCAGAACCAGCCGCGGCTTCGCAACCGGGCTGGCCGGCGCAGCGCTACGTGGGGACCACGCCCGTCTTGCAAAGGATTGAAGAAGCGCGCTGCTGACCAGGGCCAAGAGCAGTGTGATGGCGGGCGCCCGCAAGAGAACCTGGGCGCGTCTCGGCGCGGCGCCCGGGAGTTTCGTCCGCAGAAACTGCAGGCGCTCCACCGGGTCCGCGAGCCGCAGCGCACGCCATTCGAACAACTGTACAATCATCGCGCGCACTTGCATTGTGGCTATTGCCTACGGAATAGTGGCCGCATCGTCGAAACACTCTCACAGAAACATCCACGTCGTAAGCCGCCGGGGTTGGGAAACAGTATGGTACCGGCTCTGCCTGTAATAATCCGATATTTATCGAATTCTGTGATAATATTGGACCCACCGCCTCGTAAAAGGAGGGGTTTTAGGATGTTCAAGAGAATGTTAGGTTCTTCAGCGCAAGGCCCTGTGCGGGCTTCTGTTGAAGAAACGCCTGCGTCGCATGCGGGGCAGTTAACGCCCACCATTAGCGAGCTGACTCGGACAGATGCTTCCCCGAAGACCACCGCATCGAAGCTGCCACCCTTCGAAGAAATTTACCGTAGATCTACCTTCAAGACCAACACCGCCACCGCTGAGTGGCACATTCTGAAGGTGGCGGAGATGTTGAACAGTGAACATCTTCGTGGCTTGTCGGCTACCGCCAAGCACAGTGCTCTGATGATGGCGCTCGAAGCGGCCGGCGTGGCCGTCGAGGACATACTGCAGGATGCAGTACAAAGACAGCGCGTATTGAATGACTACGAAGCCATGCAACTGCGGCGGCTCCATGAAATCGAAGGCATCAAGCTCAGGGATAACGAGCGGCTGACGAATGAGATGGAATCGATCTGTACGCAGTACCGGACCCGCATTGCGGCCGGTGTGGCCGAGATTGAGCGCGAGCGCGGAACGGTCCGTGAATGGCAGGAGTGCAAGGAGCAGGAGCAGCGGCGCCTGGCGGAGGCCGCTTCCGCTTGTGTCGCCAGCGACAGCTCATCGGCTGCTACATCGAGCGACGCCAGTGTAACGCGCCTGCTCGAGAAAAACGCCAATACCACGCGGTACCGGGAATCAGCCTAATCGCTGAAGCCCGCCGGGAGGAGTTGCCTCCCTTAGATAAAGCCTAGAAAATACTCGGCCCTGATGACCACATCGGGACCTGCAAGGGAGAGCCTTGTCCGATCGCAATTCATACGCAATCCTTTAGACGGACGGCTTCACCGCATCTTGATATACAATCATAGGGAAGCCGGTCTAGTCGCTCGCAACCCTGTGAAGTTGCCAACTCGATTCGTGTAACGAGACTGTCAATCGGATGCAATCATTGGCTCACACTCAAATGGGAAAACAGAACAACGACATGGCCCACAGCCAAGCTGACGCTCAGCCTAGCCCGAGGCACATAGAGCGGCGATCCAGGGTCCGGTTTCCGATTCAGATGCCGGTCCGTTATCGCGCCTTCGGAAAGAGGCGCAGTGTTGCCGGAGTCGGGCGGATCATGAACATCAGCAGCGCCGGCCTTCTGATCACCGCAGCGGAAGAAATCCCGCTGGGAACCCGCCTGGAGATCATGATGGAATGGCCTTCTTTGCTGGATGGAAATACACCGCTTCAACTGGTCGCCCTGTGCAAAGTGGTGCGTTGCGACCATTTGACGGTTGCGGTCGAATTGGAGCGTTACCAGTTCCGAACCATGAAGCGTAAGCAGGAGTCGATCGGCAATTCCGATCTCGAAACGACACGCGCTGCCAGCGCCTGACCAGACTCAGGGCGCGATCGCGACTTCGAGCGTGACCGAGGCCTGAACAATTACTAATCCAGACTCTACCGGCGTGGTTGGAGCCGCCGCCAGGATTCCTGTCATCACGGGACTCACGGCGCTTGCTCCCTGGCTGGCGTGCAGGACCGCGCCCGTGCGCACGTTAAGCCCCGCGGCGATTGCATCCGCTTGAGATCTGGCCCGGGTGGCCGCGGTCTTCAGCGCCTGCGCCGTCGGCGCATTCCGGTCTTGCAGATCGAATGCAACGCCTTGCACGCGATTCGCTCCGTTTTCGATGGCCGTGTCGATGGCTTTGCCGATCTTGGTCAGATCGGTGAGCGATACCTCAACCGTGTTCGTCACCATGTATCCGACGATGCTTGGATTCTGACCGGCCGGGGGATTGTTGTACACCGGGTAGAGCGAATATCCGACCGTTTGCGTACTGCCGCTCGATCCGGTGAGCGCTTGCAATGCGCCGATGACCGTGCCGGTTCGAGTGGCGTTGGCTGCCGCGGCTTCCTGAGCGGTGGGTGCCTGCGTGACGACGCTCACGTCCACGCGAGCCAAGTCCGGAGCCACGGAGACGCTGGCATTTCCAACGGCAGTGATCGAAGAGGGCCGCGCAGGCGTCTGCGCCCAAGTAGTGACCGCGAGTGAGAAAGCGATGAAGAAATGTTGCGTACGCATGCTGCTCTACCACTTTTACCACACGAGCGCTTAAAGGTACTCACTCGGAGATCGAGACGCGAACTGTAGATTTGGAAGAGGGCGCCTTGCGTGCGGGTCCCGTTCTAAATGGCTCTATTCCGGTTCATTCCTTTTCAGTCTTTCCAATAACCTGGGGAATCTGCGTGATCTGACTTATCGTGCCGGGGAATCGGCACTGTAGCGGA
>JBGPSX010000394.1:0-4083 GCA_041490325.1 Bryobacteraceae bacterium
AGGCCGAGCGCCGCGGCCGTGCCGGCGGCAATGCCAGTCAGCGCCACGGCCATGCCCTGCCCGACCACCAGGCGCACAATCTCGCCTCGGCGCGCGCCCAAGGCCATGCGAATACCGATCTCGCGCGTACGTTGCGTGACGACGTAGGACATTACGCCATAGATGCCGATCAGCGCCAAAAGCACGGCGGTGGCAGCAAAGGTCCCGAGCAGGAGCAGGTTAAAGCGGCGCGGCGCGATGGATTCGGCGAGAGCGCTTTCCAATGTCGTGATGCCGTAGGGCGGTTGGGTGGGATCGAGTTGCTGCACCACTTTGCGAACCTCGGGAAGGATGGCCGCCGGCGCACCAGGCGTTTTGACGAGTATGTCCAATCTCCGGAAGACGGCTGTTTGCTCATAGGGGACCAAAACTTCGGGATCGGGATCGGCGTCCAAGCGCGCCGGCGCAGGCTCATGATTTTCCCTCCTGGCCTGCGGCTCGCAAAATACCAGCGATGGCGCGCGCCAATCTATTCCACTTGGTGGTCTCGACCGTGAGCTGTTTTCGGCCTTTCGCGGTGAGGCGGTAGAACTTGGCGCGGCGGTTGTTTTCGGAGATACCCTCCTCCGCTGAGATCCATCCCCGTTTGAGGAGGCGATGCAGAGCTGGATATAGCGAGCCTTGCTCGACTTGAAGGACATCCTCCGAATTGCGCTCGATGGTTTTGGCGATGGCGTGGCCGTGGGCTGGGCCGGTCTGGAGCGTGCGCAGGATGAGCAAGTCCAGAGTCCCCTGCAACAGCTCGATGCGATCGGCGTCCTCTCTAGTAGACATTCTTGGTGAAGCATAACCCTGTTCGGGTAGAATGTCAAGGTGAGCCAGCTCGGCTTTACGGGGCAGCGCGTTGCCCCGCTTTGTTTCGATAGGCATTGATCTGGCGGACGGTTCTTTATAGGATTGGTCAGATGCAAGTATTCCGGTTTCACGAGCGGCTTCATCGGGAATTTTCCGCGCGCCGGAAGCGAAACCGGCGCTACTCGCTGCGAGCTTTCGCCGCCTCGTTGGGCGCCGATCACTCCACGCTCTCGCAGATCTTGCGCGGCGAGAGGCGCGTGCCGGCCGGGCGAATTCCAGGTTGGGGCGCGAAGCTGGGTATCGGCGAAGAGGAGATCGCCGCCTACATTGCAGCCGAAGAATTGCCCGACGCTTCCCGAGCCGAGCAGCAGGACCGGTTGAGAAACTGGATCGCCGAAGCGATGGCGGTTGTTAACGAACCGGCGCACTTGCGCATTCTCGAGTTGTGCCGTACCAAGGACTTCCGCTCCGACACGCGCTGGGTGGCCGAACGCATCGGCGCGAGTGTGGACGAAGTCAACCTGGCTTGGAGCCGTCTGTTGCGTCTGCGGCTCATGCTGGTGACGGCGGACGGAAATTGGAAAGATGTGACTGGTCTGCCGCAATTGACGGAGGGCGAGTTCAGAAGATTAGCGCTGGCGCAGGTCCGAAGGTTGGCGCACATGGAAGGACTTTAGTCGCTCCTGAGGAGGCCGCCTGAAAGAGGGTGGTGAATAATTCTCCGGAACCACCGCTCCCTTTGGTCACGGCTCTGTGAGCGGCTGTAATTGCTCAGAGCAGATTCGCCCCACTGGGGCGATTAATTTGCTAGATCACAGAATACGAGGAGAGAATATGACGAACCCAGTGATGCAATTCCAGATATTATCGAAGGCCCCGGACGAGACGGCGCGATTTTATTCGACTTTGTTCGATTGGAGCGTGGACGCGAACAATCCGCTGGGCTACCGGCGCATCGATACCGGCTCGGGGGAAGGCATCCAGGGCGGTATCTGGCCGGCGCCGCCGCAGTCGCCCAACTTCGTTCAACTGTTTGTCGCCGTCGACGATGTGACCTCGTCCGTTCAGAAGGCCGAGAATCTCGGCGCCAAGCTGATCATTCCGCCGACCAAATTGCCCGAAGGTGACGAAATGGCCGTGCTGCACGATCCGCAGGGCATGCCGTTCGCGGTGTGGCGCCGGGCATAGGCTTTCCTAACCGGCCATCCAACGCCGCTTAAAGGTGGCTGCACACTGAAAGCCTGCCCCACTTCAAACTGTGCGGTACCATGAAACCAGGTGCGGAAAGTGATCCAGGGCTCGATTTGGTGCGTGACCTGGGCGCTGTGCATCCTCATGGTTACTGCATCGCTCGACGCAGTTCCCGATCCTCCCGCGGTAGATCCCTGCCGAGTTGCTGCCAAGGCGGTCTCTCCCAATGATCTCGACCGTGAACCGCAGCGCTTGAGTTGCCAAGGCGTGCAACCAACTCCGTACGTCGTTTTGCGATGGAATGTCGCCAGACAACTTTTCGAGACGCCACTTCCCTTGAACGCCGTAGCTTTGGTGCGGCATGCCGGGGATCCATCCCCGCCAACCTTCCTGGCTTAGCTCCCGACAGCCGAGATATTTTATCGCACCATCGAAGTGGTTGATGGGCGCGGTTTTTCGGCTGCTAACAGCGCGCACTGTAACTCTTGCTCTATTTATTGCGCCCGTTAACAGCCGCTAGAAATGTGGAAGGACAAAAATTGCAGACTTCCGAGATCCTTAAGGCATGGAACAAAATTCTCCGGGGAGAGCGGCCGTCCCTCTCCATCGAGATCACGCGCGAATGCCCGCTCAGATGCCCGGGTTGCTATGCGTACGAAGACGCGCATTTGGGCGGCGGAGTCACGCTCCGGGAGCTGAACGATCGCAAGGGACAAGCGCTCATTGACGGCGTGCTGGAAGTTGTGGATCGCCTGAAACCACTGCACCTTTCGATCGTGGGAGGCGATCCGTTGGTACGGTATCGAGAGCTGAACGCCATGGTTCCGTTGTTATTGGCTCGCGGCGTTCACGTCCAGATCGTGACCAGCGCTTTCCGCCCTTTGACACCCGAGTGGGCCACTCTTGAGCATGTCAACGTAGTGGTTTCGATTGACGGCCTGCAGCCGGAACACGATGTCCGCCGCGCGCCGGCCACCTACGAACGTATCCTGAACAACATCGCTGGACAAAAAGTCACCATCCACTCCACCGTCACGGGCCAAATGATGAAGCGCCGGGGATACCTGAGCGATTTCCTGGACTTCTGGACTCCCCGCCCTGAGATCAGGAAAGTATGGTTCAGTCTTTTCACTCCACAGAAGGGCGACCGGCTGGCGGAGATGTTGGAGCCGGCCGAACGCGCCCAGGCGATCGCCGACATGCTGCTGCTGCGCAAGAAGTTCCCGAAGTTGGACATGCCGGAGGGTCTGATCCGGCAGTTTGCCGCGCCGCCACACAGTCCGGCGGAATGCGTTTTTGCTTTAACGACGCAAACTCTGTCGGCGGACCTGAAGACCAAGATCGTCCCTTGTCAATTTGGGGGCGATCCGGACTGCAATTCCTGCGGCTGCGTCGCATCCATGGGCTTGGCCGCTGTAGCAAAACACAAGCTGGGGGGCATCGTACCGGTGGGAGCGATCTTTAGAACGTCAGTGAGAATCGGCAATGCCCGCGCGCGGCGCGCTCAACCGCCAGCGCCACCACAGGAAGGGCTGCGGGTCTTGCAATAGCCGCGAGTCAAGCATTTCGAGGACAAAGAACTTGTCATCCACCACGAAATCTGAAATCACCGCGCTTCTGGAAGTATCCGCGCGGATCGGCCAAAATCCGCTGCTCACGCAGGCCAGCACTGGCAACACATCGGTCAAGCTAGACGGCGTCATGTGGATCAAGGCATCGGGCGCATGGCTGGCACACGCGAAACAGCACCAAATTCTGATGCCAATCGATTTGGCGGAAGCCCGGGACGGCTTGCAGCGGCACATCGATCCTGCGAAAAAATACAATGGCGCCGGTCCCGGCCAGCCCCGCGCGTCCATCGAGACTGCCCTGCATGTCGTGCTGCCGCACAAGGTAGTGATGCATGTTCATTCCGTTAATACGATCGCATGGGCCGTGCGCGAAGACGCCCTGGAACGGCTGACACAACGGCTGGAGGGTCTGCACTGGCAATGGGTTCCCTACGTGCCGTCCGGCTTGCCGCTGGCGCAAGAGATCGAGCGCCGGCTCTCAGAAGCG
>JBGPSX010000395.1:0-4077 GCA_041490325.1 Bryobacteraceae bacterium
GGCTCCCGGCTTCATCGATATCCACACCCACGCCCGCCGCGGCATTTTCCTCGACCCAACTGCGCAGAATTACATCCGGCAGGGTGTCACCACCCTAATCGAAGGCAACGATGGCAATTCACCGATACCGATCGCGCCGTTCCTGGATAAGGTCGCCGCCGCGCATCCGGCTGTCAACTTCGGAACGTTCGCCGGTCAAGGAAGTATCCGGCAAGAAGTCCTCGGTCTCGAAAACCGTAAAGCGACGCCCGAAGAAATTTCAAAAATGAAAGAAATCGCTCGCCAAGCGATGCGAGATGGGGCACTAGGGCTTTCTACTGGACTGTTCTACGTACCCGGCAACTTTACTCCCACCGAGGAGGTCATCGAACTCGCCAAGGTTGTCGCAACTTTCGGCGGCCTGCACATCTCGCACATGCGCGAGGAGTCGTCCGGCGTGCTCGACAGCGTCAGTGAGACGATCCGGATCGGCGAAGAAGGCGGCCTGCCGACACAGGTGACGCACCACAAGATCGTAGGAACAGTGAATTGGGGCAAGAGCACCGAGACGCTTCGTCTGGTGGAGGAAGCGCGTGCTCGAGGCGTGGATGTCACCATCGACGCCTATCCATACACCGCGTCGAGCACCGGCACTGCGGCGTTATTCCCGCAGTGGTCGCAAGCCGGAGGCCAGAAGGCTCTGCTCGAACGGTTGGCCGCGCCGGACCAGCGGGCTCGCATCACGGCTGAGATTATTCGGAACATCAAAGACAACCGCGGTGGCGGCGACCCCAAGAACGTCGTGATGGCGAATTGTAGTTTCGACCCATCGCTGGCGGGCAAGAGCCTCGCACAGATCACAGCCAACCGAGGCAAGCCGGTCAACTTCGACACCGCTGCTGAAACTGCGATCGAGATCCAGCAGAAGGGCGGATGCCAAGCCATCTACCACGCCATCGCCGAAGAGGACATCGAGCGAATCCTGCGCTCGCCTTACACCATGATCGGTTCCGATGGCGAGATCCCGGAGTTTGGAAAAGGCGCTCCCCATCCGCGCAGCTACGGCACGTTCGCCCGCGTCCTGGCGCGCTATGTTCGCGAACGAAAAGCTTTAACGCTGGAAGATGCCGTACGAAAGATGTCCGGCTATCCAGCCGGGCGGCTCCGATTATTGGATCGCGGACTGCTGCGTCCTGGGATGAAAGCCGACGTTGTGATTTTCGACCCTGCCAAGGTGCAGGACAAAGCCGACTACGCCAACCCGCACCAGTACGCCGAAGGTGTGCGCGACGTCATCGTGAACGGCCAGGTCGTGATCGGTGACGGGAGGCTAACCAGCGCCCGCCCGGGTAGCATTCTTCGGGGCCAGGCTAGTGGGCGCGCGCTGCTAGCCGGTACAGCCGCGCATTAGCGGTTTCACCGATCATCGTGATGCCCCAGAGTTCGGCATGCGTCCGAAAATCGTCCCATCCGCCACTGCGCTGCGCTTCGCCGGACCAGTTCACCCGGACGCGAGTAAACCAAGCAGCACGGCTTGGCTTATGCTGAAAGGCACTTTGAAGCTCTTCTGGCCGCTGGTGCTGGCGCTCCTCACGTATATGGGCGCGGTGCAGATCATTTCTGTCAGCGACGAGTCGCAGACCTTTGATGAGGGCTTCCACCTCGCCGCTGGTTACAGCTATTGGAAGACGGGGGACTTCCGGATTAACACGGAGCATCCACCATTGGAGAAATATTGGAACGCGCTCCCGCTGTTATTTCTAAAACCCAAACTACCGACCGGCCACCCGTCCTGGAAGGAGGTAAATTCGTTCGAATTCGGGCGTGAATTCCTGTACAACAACAGTATCGATGCCGACACACTTCTTCGCGCCGGCCGGATGATGACGGTCGTCATGACGCTGCTGCTCGGGCTCTCGATTGCCATTTGGACGCGCCGCCGCTTCGGCCCGCCCGCGGCGCTATTCGCCCTGGCGCTATTCGCATTCGATCCAAACGTAATCGCGCATGGCCGATACATCACGTCCGATCTCCCGGTCACGCTGTTCTTCTTCCTGGCGTGCGTGACTTGGGGCGAATATCTCATCACCGATCGGATGTGGTGGCTCATCGCGTCCGGCCTCACAATCGGGCTCGCGATCTGCACCAAATTCTCGGCATTGATCCTGTTGCCGGTCTTCGCCATCTTGTACGGACTGCGCTGGTGGCAGCGCCGGCCCGGGAAGGCCCACTGCTTGCGGTCATTTCTGATCGTTGGCGTTTTGGCTTACGCAGTGGTCGTGACCATGTATTTTCCGCAGGCTGCTTCGTTCGTGCCAGGAATCCGTCTTCTGGACCATTCCATCCCAGCCGCTGCCGATACTATTCAATCTGGATCGGCGCTGGGTAACTCATTGCGATGGATATCGGGCCCTCTCGGATTGGGAAGGAATGCGTTCTTCGAAGGCGTCAGTTTGGTCGCGTGGCACAACCAATCAGGTCGCCAGTCTTACTTGCTGGGAAAGCAATCCGAGACCGGCTGGTGGTATTACTTTCCGATCGTGATGTTGGTGAAGAGCCCGACTGGACTTCTGATCGGTTTGGCGGCGTGCGCCTGGCTGCTGGCGCGATTCGCCGTCAGAGCGCGCTGGCGTGAAGTGTCGTTCGCCTGGTTCGTCCTGGCTGTCCCAACCGTGCTTTACTTCGCCGCGAGTGTCAGCTCGAGGATCGACATCGGCGTGAGGCACCTGCTGCCCATCTTTCCGTTTCTGTTTGTCACGATCGCCGCGTTTCTGTGGCGAGATAACCGCCGCGCGATCTTGGTACTGGTGGTGGCCTTGGTCGCGATCGAATCCGTCTGGATTCATCCCTACTATCTCGCCTTCTTCAACCTGCCTTCGGGTGGGCCCAGCGCCGGTCCGCGCTACTTGGTGGACTCCAATATCGATTGGGGACAGGATCTCCGAAGGCTGAAGGCGTACCTGGACAAGCAAGGTAACCCTGAGATTTATCTCCTCTATTTCGGCGCGGCTCGAGCCGAAGACTACGGCATCCACTTACGCTACCTGCCGCCCAGCGCCGACGTTCAAGGCCGCGCGGAAATGGACGGCCTTGCGGCCATCAGCGTTACGCCGCTGATGGGGCCCTACGTGAATGACGATCGGGCCTGGCTGCGGAAGCAGCATGCGGTGGCGAATATCGGCCACTCGATTTACGTGTACGACTTTCGCAAGCCTCCGCAGGCAGCTACTCCGTTACCCGGTCGATGAACCTCGGACGGTGTCCAATGCAATAATTGATGCCGGTGGCTTCGCCGCAGACTGTCCTCTCTACGCAAGAAGTGTTGGATCGCGCTCTCCAATTCCGCCAAACAGTCGCTGGCGCGAAGGCGCGCATCCAGCGCTCGGGCTGGGATTGGTATCCCTACGATTCACTCAGCAACCTGGTTCATGTCGCGCGTCTCTTTGACGGCGGCCTTCCAGCTTTTCTTGACTTAGTTCGCGAGGGCACGACCTTGGACTTGGGCTCGGGCGACGGGGAACTGGCCTTATTCCTAGAGTCACTGGGCGGTAAAATGCACGCCTTGGATTGCACTCGGGTGAACCAAAGTTCGATGCAGGGCTTACGCGCGCTCACTATCGCGCTCGACTCGAAGCTCGAGATTCATAACTTCGATTTGGACCGGCAGTTTGTCTTGCCGCGCGATCGCTACCGCCTGATCCTGTGCCTGGGCGTTTTGTATCACCTGAAGAATCCCTACTATGCGCTCGAGCAGTTGTCGAAGCAAAGCGACTATTGCATCCTCAGCACGCGCATTGCCGACGCCTACCAGGGCGAAAACGTTGCGAACGTTCCGGCCGCGTATTTGCTCGACGTGGAGGAGCTGAACGACGACGACAGCAACTGTTGGATTTTCACCGAGGCTGGTCTGAAACGGCTGATCGAGCGGACCAACTGGGACGTCGTAAGTTTCATCGCCGCCGGTGACACGGGCGTCGAACCGGCCGATCCGAAACGCGACCGCCGGGCTTTTTGTCTGCTTCGGAGCAAATTCGGTCTAGGCAACGTCAAGCTGGGGGCCGGCTGGCATCCGGCTGAGGTGGATGGCTGGCGCTGGAC
>JBGPSX010000396.1:0-4075 GCA_041490325.1 Bryobacteraceae bacterium
ACGCAGTCCGAGACAGGCACTTTGACATTCGTCGACAATTCGGTCGATGCAACTACTGGCACGATCAAGCTCAAAGGAACCTTCACCAACACCGACCATAAGCTCTGGCCTGGAACGTTCGTGCGCGTCACACTGCGGCTCACGACGCGCCCGAATGCAGTGGTGGTTCCGAATCAGGCTGTCCAGACCGGACAGGACGGACAATTCGTGTACGTCGTCACCGCGGACAAAACCGTGGAGATGCGGCCAGTAGTCACCAGCACTCGCGTGGATCAGGATCTGGTGATCGATCGCGGTCTTACGCCGGGTGAGATCATCGTCACGGAAGGCCAGTTACGCTTGGCTCCCGGAAGCCGGATACAGGTTCCGGACGGACGCGGGCTGCCAGGCGGAGGCGGGCGTGGGCGCTCACAAGGTAAAGCCACCTAGCAAGTAGGAGTGTCGGCGTGAATATTTCCGAAATCTTCATCCGGCGTCCCATCGCCACCAGCCTTCTCATGGCGGCGATTGCGTTGTTTGGCATTGTGGCCTACCGCGCGCTGCCGGTGAGCGATCTTCCGAACGTCGACTATCCCACTCTCAACGTTTCGGCCAGCCTTCCAGGAGGCGACCCCGCCACGATGGCATCGGCGGTCGCCACGCCGCTGGAACGTCAATTCACCGCAATCGCGGGCCTGGACTCCATGACCTCCAGCAGTTCCATGGGGAACTGCAATATTACCCTGCAGTTCGACCTGGATCGCGACATCGACGGAGCCGCGGTGGATGTGCAGACCGCCATCGCCGAGGCCATGCCGCTACTGCCCGCCGGCATGCCGTCGGCGCCTTCATTCCGCAAGTTCAATCCCGCCGACCAGCCCATCATGTCATTCGCTCTCACCTCCAAGTCGGTTCCGATGTGGGAAGTGGACGAGCATGCTACCCAGGTGGCGCAACGCATCTCCATGGTGGCCGGCGTAGCGCAGGTCAACGTGTGGGGTTCCCAAAAGTACGCCGTCCGCGTGCAAGTGGATCCGGATACGCTGAACGCCCGGCATTTGGGGATCAACGAAGTAGCGCAGGCGCTGCAAGGCTGGAACGTCAATGTACCTACCGGTACGCTGTTCGGCCCGCATACTTCGTACAACATCCAGGCGAACGGCCAGCTCATGAAAGCCGCCGACTATAAGCCCGTGGTTGTGGCCTGGCGGAATGGGACTCCCATACGCCTTGAAGACGTTGCCACCGTCATGGACAGCGTCGAGGACGTGCGCAACTCATCCTGGATCAATACCGCGCAGAGCGTCGATAAAGCCGTGAACCTGATGGTGATGCGGCAACCCGGCACCAACACCATAGAGGTCACCAATGAAGTTCGCCGGCTGATGCCCTTTTTTCAGTCGCAGTTGCCGCCTGCGGTGAATCTGGTTCTGCGCAGCGATCGATCCAAGAACATCCGCGAGGCTTTCCACGACATCCAGACCACCATGGTGGTGACGCTCAGCCTCGTGATCCTGGTGATCTACCTGTTTCTCCGCAATGTTTCGGCTACCTTGATTCCGAGCATGGCTCTGCCCTTCTCGATCATGGGCACTTTTGCCGTGATGTTCGTGCTCGGATACAGCTTGAACAATCTGTCCATGATGGCGCTCATCCTTTCCATCGGATTCGTCGTTGACGATGCGATCGTGATGCTGGAAAACATCGTGCGGCACATGGAAAAAGGCGAAACGGCATTGCAGGCGGCCCTGAAGGGCTCGCGAGAAATCGGGTTCACGATCGTCTCGATGACTCTGTCGCTTACGGCAGTCTTCATCCCGGTGCTCTTCATGGGCGGGATTCTGGGCCGCCTGTTCAAAGAATTCGCCGCGACGATTTGCACGGCAATTTTGATTTCGGGTCTGGTATCCATCACCTTGACTCCGATGCTTTGCAGCCGGTTTCTACGGCGGCCGGATCCGGAAAAGCAGGGCTGGTTCAATCGTGCGATGCAGCGCCTCTTCGACACCGCACTGGCCGGGTATAAGTGGAGCCTGCATGGCGTTCTGCAACATCGCTACGTGATGGTCGCCGTGTTTTTCGGCGTAGTCGGCGCCACCATCTATCTCTTCGGCGCGGTTTCGAAGGGATTCATTCCCGACACCGACAACGACAGCATGAACGTCACGGTAGAGGCCGCGCAGGGCACGTCGTATTACAAGATGGTGGAGTACGTCCAGCGCGTTTCGAACGTCTTGCGCAGGAATCCCGACGTCGAATCGTTCCAATCCAGCGCCGGTGGCGGAGGCGGTGGCTTCGGCGGCGGAGCAACCACCAGCCGCATGATGGTGCAGTTGAAACCGCGCCGCCAGCGCACCAAGTCCGTCAATGAGGTCATCAACGAACTGCGCCCGCAGGTTTCCCGCTTCCCGGGCATTCGGGTGTTCCTCACGGCCCCTCCCAGCATTCGCGTCGGCGGACGCATGGGCAAGAGTTCGTACGACTTCACCGTGCAAGGCCCCGACACCGGCGAACTGTACAAGCAAGCTCTCATACTGGAACGCGAAGTGGCCAAGCTGCCTGCCTTGGTGGACGTCACCACCGATCTTACGATGAAGAATCCCCAGGTCAACGTGGAAATCGATCGCGATCGAGCGGCTGTCCTGGGGCTCAATGCGACTCAGATCGAAAATGCGCTCAATAGCGCGTTCGGCCCACGTTGGGCATCTACCATCTACGCGCCGACGAATCAATACAGAGTGCTGCTCGAAATCCAGCCCAAGTACCAGGAATTCGCGGACTATCTTTCGAAGATCTATTTCAAGGCGCCCGCAACGGGTGGACTCGTACCGCTGGACAACTTCGTCACGTTGAAGCCCACGGCCGGCCCACAGAGCATCGCGCATTCCGGGCAGTTACCGTCCGTCAGCATTTCGTTCAACATGAAGCCCGGCGTCTCGCTGGGCGAAGCGGTTGAGATGGTGCAAGACACGGCCCGCCACGTTCTTCCAGCCAGCATCACCACCAGCTTCGAAGGCACCGCTAAAGCGTTTCAGAGTTCGGTGAAGAACCTGACCGTCCTGCTGATCGTAGCCATTGGCGTGGTCTACATCGTGCTGGGCGCGCTCTATGAAAGCTATGTCCAACCCCTGACGATTCTGTCGGGACTCCCGTCGGCCGGCGTCGGCGCGCTGTTGACGCTCGTGATTTTCAAGGTCGATCTCAATATCTATTCATTCGTCGGATTGATGATGCTGATCGGCATCGTCAAGAAAAATGCGATCATGCAGATCGATTTCGCGCTGGAAGTGGAACGCAAGGAAGGCAAATCCCCGTCGCAAGCAATCTACGAAGGATGCCTGACTCGTTTTCGGCCGATCATGATGACCACCATGGCGGCGATGCTCGGCGCCGTTCCGATGTCGCTGGGTTACGGCTCGGGTGGCGAAGCGCGCCGTCCACTCGGCTTGGCCGTGATCGGCGGGCTGATTTTCTCGCAGTTGATCACCCTGTACTTGACTCCCGTGATGTATACCTATATGGCCTCGGCGCAGCAGTGGTGGCGGCGACGGCATGCGCCGGCGTTCGATCCTGCCGATAGCCCCGCCCGAGCGCTGAGCGGTGCCGATTAGATGAACTTTTCGGAAGCATTCATTCGCCGGCCCATCGCCACCAGCTTGATGATGGCGGCCATAGCGCTGTTCGGACTCGTGGCCTACCGCGCGCTGCCGGTGAGCGATCTTCCCAACGTCGACTTCCCTACCCTGCTGGTTACCGCGAGCCTTCCTGGCGCAAGTCCCGAGACCATGGCGTCGGCGGTGGCGACTCCGCTCGAGAATCAATTCTCGATGATCGCGGGTCTGGACTCGATGACCTCAACCAACTCGCTGGGCTCGACGCAGATTACGCTCGAGTTTGCGCTCAGCAAGAGCCTGGATGGCGCAGCGGTGGATGTGCAAGCTGCAATTACGCAAGCCGCGCGCCTGCTGCCGCAAGGCATGCCCACGCCTCCGACGTTTACCAAAGTGAATCCCGCCGATCAGCCGATTCTTTATCTGGCTATCACCTCGAAGACGCTTCCGCTGTGGACTCTGGACGAGTACGCCGAGACTCGCAT
>JBGPSX010000397.1:0-4035 GCA_041490325.1 Bryobacteraceae bacterium
ACCAGGACATCGGACGTTTCTTTGCTGGATGCCGCTTTGGTGTGGCATGACGCGCAGCTCACCATCTGGTGCGGTTGATGATCGAAGCTCGCGTGCTGGAGCCAGCGCGGGGTGACTACGGCCTTCGCTACCTCTGGTAGCTTGTCGAAACCATTGGGATAGCTCAGCGCGTGGCATTCCTTGCAGGCTTTGCGCCAGAGCAACAGTTGGGCGTCGGCTAAGCGCTGCTGCACCCATTCGGGCGCGTTGCGGGCCGGCGGTTGCGGAGGCCGGGTGGGCAAGCGCTTGTCCGGTTCATCCACCAGCGGGATCTCGCGTGGATGCGCGGCAATGTAATCCGTCAGCTTCTTCACCACGAAATCGTAGACAACCTTAGGCTCTTTGTGGGGCGCCGATTCGCTGAAGCGCCGGTCGAACTGCAGCGTGTGACAGGTGGAGCATTGCTGCATGTAATTGACTGGCTCCATGTAGGAGCGATCGGGCACGCCGCTGAACGAGGCTGGCTTTAGCGACGCTTCGGCCGTTCCGTACGGCCAGGATTCGTTGACGCCCGCGGGCCGGTGGCAATCGTTGCACTTTAGTTGAACTTGCCCCCGCGGGCCGCGGATTCCTTTCTTGGAATCGAGGTGGACCTGGTGATTGAACTTGATTGTTCCGGGGTCGGAGTGTCCGGCGCGCAGGACCGTGACCTCGGGATGGGTTCGATTGAATCCGGTGATCTTCGCTTCGAATTTCGAGTGCGAGTCTTTCGTTTTCAGGTCCGAATGACACTGGGTGCAGGCTTCGTTGCTGGTGCTAGCCATCCGCAGTACGCCTCTGTGTTCGACGTGGCAGCTAGAACAGGAGGGCGTGAACGTCTGCTCGGCATGATGCAATGGGCCATCGTGACAAGCCAGGCAGGCCTGATCGGTGGCGTTGTGCTGGAAGCCCGCTGTCGCGACGTGGCAGGCGCTGCATTTCTTGCCGATCAATGCGTGCGAGTGCGCCACCGGTCCGGCGTCGTACGGCTTGGGACTGCCGGTGAGTGCATGCCAGCCGAGCCAGCCAAGTCCGATTACCGTGAAGACCGCGGACAAAATGCGACGCCAGCGCGGGATGCCATGCACCACTTTGAAGTAATCGAGATTGATGCGCTGGGCTAGCTTTTTGGTGGTTCGTGTTCGTCCCGCCATCCGAATCCTTAGTAGCGCAGCGCCATGATGGCGTGCACTCCTCCGAGAACCAGCAATGCAATCGATAAGGGAACGTGTACCAACAGCCAGGCGTGCAGCCATTGGTAGAGGCGAATCTGCTGGGTTAGCTGGTGCTCCTCTTCACAAATATTTTCGAGATCGTCGAGGACGCCGTGCACTGGGGCGACCAGCATTCTGCGCAGGGACTGGAAGACTTCGGCGGCGCGCAACGGGTCGGCCAGCTCGGCGCCGGGGGCTTCGGGATTCGCGAGATAGGGTCGGACTTTGCGCACGTAGACGTCGCGGAAGCGGGCTTTGTCTTCCTGCTCGATCTCGATCAGCGTGGCGACGGCTGACGCTGGTTGTTCGGACGGCGCTTCGGCGTCCATGGGGCCGCAGATTGCGACTACCAGGCGGTCGGCTTCTTCGCAAAGCTGAGCGCGGACGTGCGGGATTTCTTCGTAGATGGTCTCCATGGGCACGCGCGTGGTCATCAGACTCGGGACGTAGTGCTGGATTAGAGCGCCTAAGACGCCGCTTCCGATCACGATGAAGAACAGGATCATCAGGACTGTGGTCAATGGTCCGCGAAAGTGGAATCCGCCGTGGAACAGGATGAGCAGGAGGCTGAGTAAACCGAGCCATAGGTGCCCTCGCATCCAAGTCTGGGCGCGGCCGATGCGCCAGGTGGGGACCTTTTTGCGCGCGCCGATTAATCCGGCGTAGAGCATGAAAGCGTAACCGATGATGCCGAACGTCAGGCCGATGGCGCTGCCGCCGCGTGGGCCGGCTGGGGATTGGACGGCGTAGATGATGTAAACAGCCGTGCTGGCGAGGGTCAAGATGATGGTGGTCAGGAACCAGGGGCGGTGAGTTTTGTCGATTCGCATGGTTACTGGGCCTGGCGTTCACATGAGTGTGAACGCGGCACGCAGGAGTGCGTGCGCCACATCCTCATTTGAGACTTCTCCGGGTTTCGGTTTCTAGCGGCGTGCCTAGCCAGCGGAAGAATTCGTTTGGTTCCACGCGATGTGCGGCGTCGTGCGGGCAGGCGTAGACGCAGCTTGGCTCCTCATGTTCGATGCACAGATCGCAGGATGTGGCTTTGTACTTCACCGCGGCGACTTGCCGGCCGGCGTTCATCGGATCGTTTTCCAGCACGTTGAACGGATGCATGTTGATGTTGCCGTACGGGCAATTTTTCGCGCACAGGCCGCAGCCGATGCACCAGTTCTCGATGATCACTTCGAGCGAATTGCGGCGGCGGATGGAACCGACCGGGCAGCCTACCATGCAGAGCGGATCGCGGCAGTGGCGGCAGGATGTCGCCACCAGATACTTGTCGAAGCGCTGGCCCTCGCGAATCAGGCGCGTGACGCCATCGTGCGCATCGGCGCAGGCGCGCACGCAGTTGTCGCAGCGCGTGCAGCGTTCGAGATCCATGACCAGCAGGCTCTGCGCTTCCATCAGGCCTTGCGTGAGGAAGTCGTCGAGCGGCATGCTGGTGGCGGTGGCCAGGCGCTGCTTGTTTTGAGTCTGACGTTCGTATGCCAGCGTTTCAAGACTTTGGCGGACGTCGGGGAACTGCTCCACCATCTGGTTGAACTCTTCGGCGTGGATGCGAACCAGCTCCACGTGATCGAGCGCGGCGCAGGTGGCGGTGCGGCGGCCTTCGCCAAGCAGGCCGATTTCGCCGAAGTATCCGCCGCGGCCGAGATAGGCCAGCACCAGGTCGCCGCCGGGATGCGGCTCGGACACTTTGACGAATCCCATGCGAATCAGGTAGAAGCTGTCGGCGATGTCGCCCTGGTGGCAGATTACGTCGCCCTTGGTGTAGCGAACCAGCTCCACTTTGTTGCGCAGCAGGTCGATGAAATCCTGGGTGAGCGAGGAGAACATCGGGACGCTGCGCAGATGATCGTCCAGCGCGCGTTTGCGGTAATTGGCGTCGAGCTTGGCCTTGAGCGTCTTGTTGCGCTGGATGATGTCGAGCACGTTGCGCAACATTTCGAGCATCACGCAGTCAGTGGCGGCCTGCACGGTGGCGGAGCGCGGATAGAGGCTCATGCAGGTCATTTCGCCGAACAGATCGCCGGGCATGAGGGTGGCGACGGGATTGTCGTAGGGCAAGTCGACGGGAGCATCGATGGGGATGCTGCGGCGCTGGCCTTCTTCTTCGCGGCGTTCCTGCTGGCGGCCCATCAGACGGCTGGTGAGCTTGCTCAAGAATCCGGTTGCGCCGCCGTGGCTGGTGACATGGGCCATGGGCGTCGACAGAAATACGTGGGCCTGGCCTTCCAGAATGTAGAACGCCGTGGATCCGTAATCGCCCTCGCGACAGATGATGTCGCCCTTCTTGAAATGCCGGCGGACGATGGCATTTTTGTTTAGCTCGAGGAAGGTGCCGGAGATTTTCTGGAAGTACTCGAGGGTTTGAAGCTCGTCAACTTCGACTGGATCGCCGGGGAGTACGGTCTTGACGACGCTCTTGTTGGTGAGCGCGCCGGTGGGGCATGAGACCATGCACTCTCCGCAGGACACGCAGGAGGAGTTGCCCATGGGCAGGTTGTAGTCGAAGGCGATGCCGGCCCAGAATCCTTTTCCACGGCGGCCTAGCACGTCGTTGTGGCGGATCTCGTCGCATCCGCGAATGCAGCGGTCGCAGAGAATGCAGGCTTCGTGATCGACTGCGATGACGAGCGAGGAATTATCTTGGCCGCGAGGGGAGAGCTTTTTCGGAAAACGCGGATTGGTGACGCCTTCGTGGCGAGCCATCACTTCCAACTCGCAGTCGTTGGACTGGCGCTGGCGGGCGCAGGGACTGGGATGATCGGCCATCAGCATTTCGACCAGGGTGCGGCGG
>JBGPSX010000398.1:0-4033 GCA_041490325.1 Bryobacteraceae bacterium
CCGCAACCCAAGCTACGTAAGGAATCTATCGCCCCAGCGAGGACAGCAAGGCCTCGTACTGGTTGGTGACCGCATCCCAGCTATAAGCCTGCTCGACCCGCGCCATGGCTCGACCGGCCAGCTCGGCCCGCTCAGCCCCGGTCATTGCGATGACGCCGCGGAGCTGGTCCGCGAGGTTAGCGGCTTCAAACGGAATGCCCGCGCCTCCAGCTACTTCGGCATTCTCCGGCGTGTTCAAGTACAGCGCCACCGCTCCCCGGCCCATGGCTTCGATCAGCGCCGGATGCGTGCCCCCCACCTCGGTGGCGTGGATGTAGGCGAAACAGTGCGACAGCAATTCGTGGTAGCCCCGTCCATAGATCGCGCCCGGCATGACTACCCGCGAGTCCTGGGTGTTGCGGACACGCTGGATGTACTCTTGAGCGTAGGGCGCGTCGCCGATGAGAGCCAGTTTCAGCGGCGTCTCAATCTGCTCGAAGGCTTCCCGCACCAGCAGTGCGTTGTTCTCCGGCTCCATGCGGCTGACATACAGAAAATACTTGCCGCGCTCGAGACCGAGCTCGGAAAGGACCTCGGAGCTTTCGAGTTTCCCGGTTTCCGCGCCGTAGGGAATGAACTCCGACGTTTTCCGGTAACGCTCCAGATAATATTCGGCGATCTTGCCCGCGTCCGTGACGACTACATTCGGACAGAACGTCGCGAGCCTCTCCGAGAGGAGATACCAGTTCTTCGCCAGACGATTCCATTTCTTGCGCTTACGTTCCAGGCCGTCGACGTTCAGCGCGACTGGAATGCCAAACAGCCGAGGCCAAAAAGTAAAGATCGCATTCGCGGCGTTACAGTACAATGCGACGTCCGTACGATGCAAAATCAAATGCAGCGTGGAGAAAAAGGTGTGAACGGCGGTATCGAAATATTTGTGCCGCCAGGTAGGAAGATAAACCAGCGCAACGCCGCGATAGCGTGGCTCGGAATGCCGCTCGCGGCAGTAAACCGTAACGCCATGCCCGCGCTCAGCCAGCCGGGTGGAAAGTTCTTCGGCGAAGGTCTCGAAGCCGCCATAGCGGGCAGGGATTCCACGCGTACCGAGAATCGCGATGCGCGTTTTCCGACTGCTGCCTGCTAGCTTCTGGATTCTTTCCTATCCCCGCGCCGCCTTGGAACGCGCCAGCGCGCGAGCGGCCTTGGGCTTGATGGCCCGGCTACTCACCGGGTTGTAGCGGAACCAACTGGCGATGTAATCGTCATCCACGCGTTTGCGGTTCATGATTTCGCGCCGTTTCGACATAACGCGCTTCCAGTTGCGCGCCACATACCAGAAGGCTTCGAGCGAACTCTGTTCGCGGATCAGACAGCAGGCGAAAACCACGATGTCGCGCGTAGTGATGGAGAGCCAGTTTCTCAGGTACAGGTCGCCGGTCATGTTCTTCATGCGCATCAGGAAGCGGTTCTTCACCGAGTGCATGTTGATCACCGGCGGCAGCGCTCGGCGGTTCCCCGGCAACACGTTGCGGACATGATAGCCGCGCGCGTGCGGCGTATATAGGCAACGCCAGCCCATGAGTTGCGCCCGCCAGGCGACGTCGGCGTCTTCGCGATAGACGAAGAAATCAGGATCGAAGAACTCTTCGCCAATGGAAATGTCGTCGATCATTTGCCGGCGATACAAAGCGGCCGCCGCGGTGGCGCCGAAAACATATTCGTGATTGAGGTAGTGGCCGTTGTCCACTTCCTGGCTGCCGCGATCCAGATGACGCAGCATGGGCGTGAAGTAGATTCCCGTGGAATCCACCAGCGGTTTGTCCGGCAGATCGAAGGTCGCGAGAATGGTCAGCAGCTTTCCACACACCGAGCCGATGCGGGAATCAAACTGTCCAGCCTCGACCATGGCCTGAATAAAATTGGGCAGCAAGAGCACGTCGGGGTTGAGCGTTAGAACCCAATCGCCGCCGCCGATCCCGATGGCTTGATTCTGCGCTGCCGCAAAGCCGATGTTCTCGTCGTTGTAAATAATCTGGCAGCGATCTTCGAATTGTTCCAGAATGTCCACCGTGCCATCGGTGGACGCATTATCGATGACGATGATTTCCTTGTTGGCGAAGCGTTGAGCCAGTACTGACTCGAGGCATCGCTTGATAAACCTACCGCTGTTGTAAGTGACGATTGTTACAGAAACCCGATCGTGGGACATGTATATGGGTCGTGTCTCTATTCTTTAATTTTAACGAACTGTCCTCACCCTACTGCCTTACTATAACCACACTGCCTTACTACAACTGCCCGGGCACGTGCGGTTCGCCGGCGCGGCCCGATATCAGACTCCGTCCCGCGAATCGCGCTACTCTCGCGTAAACTTTGATCGGTTTCAAACTTCGCAATCGGATCATCCCGATGACCGCTCGAAACAGGGAACCTAGCACTACTGCCGCGCTCACTCCCCGAAATGCGTACGGCCGGAAGTGCTTAGAGGCGTACTTTAGAAGGCTAGCATACCAACACACCTCGCGGCAGGCCCAATCCATCCCAGCAATACTGTGGCCACCTTGATGGCGGGCAGTAACTTGCGGGATGTATTGAATTTTCAAACCCAGATCGCGAACACGCCGGCAAAAATCAACGTCTTCGAACCACAGTGGATGGAACTGTGTGTCAAAACCGCCCAACCGTTGCCACACATCTCGCCGGAACAGGAAGAAAGCGCCGGGCGGTTGATCGGCTTCCACGGGATTCGAAAGGTCAAGATCCAAACATCGATAGCGCCGGTTTAGCGGATTGGGAGGCGCCAGTCGATTGACGCCCAAGACTTCGAACACCAGCGTAAGCGGCGTAGGAAAACGGCGCAACGTGAATCCGGTTTGAACCGCGCCTCGAGCATCCACCAGCCTTCCACTCGCGCCTGCCACGCCTTCACGAGTGCAAGCTGTTTCCAGTCCATCGATGGCGGTCTCCAATTCCACGTCCGGATTCAGCAACAGTATGAACTCCGTATCGAGCGTGGCCACCGCTTGATTGACGGCGCTGGCGAATCCGCGGTTTTCAGAATTCGCGATCAGCTTCACCGATGTCCGGCGGCGCACCAGCGCGCAAGTATTGTCGCTCGACGCGTTATCGACCAGAACAACTGGCAAGTCGCCACAGGAGTCCAGGCACTGCTCGATCACAGTCGCCGAGTTGTAAGTGACCACTACAACGCCGGTCCGAATCATGTCATAGCAAAGTATAGTCTCCAGTACAGATCGAAGCCTGTCAATCGCTGTAGCTCGAGAATATCGCTCTCGCTTTGATGGAGGATGGCGGGTAATGAGGCCTGGTGATTTCCCTTGGTTTGGCCGAAACGGCGCAGCCCATCCAGCTTGCCTGTAAGGTAGGCAATGAACGCCCCGTGTCGAAGCGCAGTAAGTCCCCATAATCCCTGGGCGACGAAAATTGGCCAGCTATAGCATGAGATCCATTTTCGGGGATAGTGTTTCGCAATTAGGAGTAACTGATTGCGAGAAATCTTACGCACTGTGACTGGATGCCAGCTTCCCAGCGTGGCGCTGCCCTCGTGATAAGCAACCGCCTCGGGAACATAGAGGCCCGATAAACCCGCCTGGGCGCAACGAATTCCAAAATCGATGTCCTCCAGATAAGACTCGAAGTCTTCATCCAGCAACCCAACCCGCTCGAACAAATCGGCGCGCAGGATTGCGGCAGTTAGCGGCGGAAAGTGAATCTGCCGGGGTTGATTCCACAACGGCGAGTCGGGCCGGCCATGGCCGCACCTCCAGGCGCAGCCGCCCCGGCAGACGGCGTCAAAGGTTCCATCGATGCGATCGCGGCGCGATGTGTCCAGAAGCTTGCCGGTCATGAACCAGACATCTTTTGTTGCAGACTGGGCCATCAGCGCCGCCAGCCAGTTAGGCTCGGGCAACACGTCGTTATTCAAGATGCCGATCCATTCGGCATCCGCGGAGCGAATTCCGCAGTTGACCGCGGGGCTGAATCCAGTATTCTCTTCAAGCTCGATGACGGTGCATCCGGCGCGACGGGC
>JBGPSX010000399.1:0-4018 GCA_041490325.1 Bryobacteraceae bacterium
ACTTGAATAAAGCCCAGATATCCGTTCCAGCCGATGTCTTCGAGGATGAAGTTCAGGCATTCGCGCTCGCCCCGGGGGAGATTGGATCGGTCGATATCGAAGACGTGGCCGGTGGCATGCTCGGGAAACTCTGGGTCCACCAGGAAAGTTCCGGCTTCTGCTGGCCGATCGGTGGTGCTGACCAGTTCAGTCACCTGCAGCGGTACAAAATGCTCGCCTCTGGGTTTGAGTGCCTCGAACAGACGGCGGGTCTCAAACGCGATATAGAGCAGCGTGCCGATGGCGGCCGGCGAGGCCTGCAGGTACTGCTCCTGTGCCCGGGGGATTGTGAAGCCGAAGAATTCCGGATCGTCCACTACCTTCACGAGACTCTTGCCGCCCGCCTGCATGAGATCGTTTGCGGAGCGGTAGAACGTGTCCTCGGCCTTGAGCCATACCAACAGGCGATTATTAGCGCGACGCTCGGGATTGTTCGGATTGCGGAAGTCCTCGGCCAGTTCGCGGAACGCGGCCCGGTCGGTCTGATACAGATTCAACAGTTCTTCGGCGCGCTTTACCCGGAACCAATAGGTTGGTGAATAATCTCGCTGCAGTTGCCGTTGAATCGCCTCGAAAAGTTCCCGATTGCGAGCTGGATTCGCGCCAAAAAACATATCGGCGACGGTAAGATGTTTGTCGCGAGGGAGCGCGGCTTCAACCAGGGGAAACAATTCTGAGACGCAACCCTCGCCGCAGTGATACGCGAACACGGCCCAATCGCGACCGCCGAATTTCGCCTCGAGACGCGCCAGGTAATTTGCCGCGGCAGGAACGGCGCGTTCCGGATTTAGGCGATCGTCGCGGACCGTCTCGGTGTACGGTATTTTGCGCGTCACCGTGACATAAACGGGCTTGCCGCGTTTGTTGCGGGTCAGTTTCCGTTCCTTCGTGAGCTTGAATCGAGTGACTCGTACCACTCGAAGTCCGGCAGAGCGCGCGGTGGCTTCGGAAAACTGCATGATGCCCTTCGGACCCGCGGGGCTTTGAGCTTGTGGCTCGCCCCAGCTTTCGAGATAGGCGATCGCGGCGATCAGCGACGCGGGCAGTCCACTCTTCGCGGCGGCGGCGCGGAAAATGCGTTGGAGCCTAGGATTCGAGATCCGCTCTGCTCCCGCCGCTGCTTGCGGTTCGCGCATGATGACGAAGGTCTGCGATCGGATCATCCGCGTGGTTCGCTCGTCCAGCACGGTAGACGTGATCTCGGCGCGGTCCACGCCGATGCCGGAGAGCCGGTGTTGCGGGATGAAGTATTCAGGCGCGCCGACGGCGAAGCTAGCGGAGAAAAATGCCGTGAAGAAACTAACAGACCGGACGAGCGGCACTATGCGGATATTTTAACAGACTCGCGATCAACCACTACATGAATGATCGGAAATGTTCCACGTTCGTGTATCCTACAGAGCTTTCGTCCAGCCACCGTCTACTGGTATCGACACGCCGGTTATGTAGCTGGCTCGTTCGGAAGCTAGAAAGACGACTAGATTGGCGAATTCTTCCGGCGTAGCTACCCGGCCCAGCGGAATCTGCGCCTCCGGATGGACCTCAAGTTTCTTCAGTCTTTCGGTAGCGGTGTAACCGGGGCAAACGTTATTCACCAGAACGTTATGCGGAGCGTACTCGTTCGAAAGGCTCTTCACCAAGCCTCGAACGGCCGAACGCGCTGAATTCGAGAGAATCAATCCGTCCACTGGTTGCAGTACGGCGACCGATGTGATAGCGATCAGCCTGCCCCAGCGTTGCTCTTTCATTTGCGGCAGAACGGCGCGGGCGAAATAGAGCGTGCTCATGACATTCAGGTCGACGGCGGCGCGCCAGTCATCGATCGAGGTTTCAGAGAAGCGTTTCGCGGGCGGACCGCCCGCATTGGTCACGCAGATGTCAATGCGGCCGAACTTCCGGATGGCGGCATCGATAAAATTCTGAACCTGCGCTTCGGCGGTAACGTCCACTTTTTCAGCCAGCACGTCGCCGCCGATCTCAGCGGACGTTCGCCGCAATTCATCTTCACCGCGGGCACAGATCGCGAGTCTTGCGCCTTCCCGGGCGAGCCCCAGCGCGACTGCTTTGCCGAGCCCTTTGCTAGAGGCCGCCACCACTGCCACGCGATCCTTCAACCCCAGATCCATGGGTTCAAAACTCCCAGTTCAGGATGGTCTTCTCGACCGTTGGCCACTCTTTCGAGCTTGGGTCGACCAGCTCCAAGTGTCCGGCGCCTTTGAGCGCAATGAGCTTGGCGTTCTGAGAAGCTTTCACGAAGCGCTCGCTCATTTCAAAAGGAACAGTATCGTCCGCGGTGCCGTGGATGAGTCGCTGCGGAACCGAAATGGGAAGTAACTCGATCGGCGAAGTAGAAGCGTAGCGCTGCGGCACTTGATCCGGCGTTCCCCCGAGAAATTGTTGGACCACGCCGTTGCCCAGATGGAGCGCCCATGCACGTCGAAGGTCCGATACTGCTGCCATCGGCACAACGCCGCGGAGATCCACCGCACGTTGTGCGGCCAACCACAGGACCAAGTGTCCACCGGCCGAGTGTCCTGCTGCGACAGTGCGCCGAAGATCGAGTTTGTAGCGTGGCGCCAGCCTGGATAAATGTTCGGCTCCATGCAGAACGTCTTCCATTGTCCCCGGCCAGCCACCGCCCGGATCTCCGATTCTGCGGTACTCGATGCTCCAGGTCGCGACGCCAGCTTTCGTCAGCGCAGCGCACAAATGACCAGCATGCTCCAGGCTGTATGCCGCCCGCCAGAATCCGCCATGAATGAACATGACCACCGGATGCGGCCCTTTGCCAGAAGGAAGTCTCAAATCGCCGAACTGCAGAGGATCCTTGCCATATGGAATCCGGACGTCGGCCTTGGGCGGCGTCTGTTTCAAAATGTCCTGGGCCGTGAGGGCTGCGCTGGCGGCGAGGCTGACGAATGATCGGCGGGTCACTGGACCATTCTACAAGCGCGTGGAAGGAGGTTGCGAAGAACCTTCCTGAAGGACCGCTCCCTCTGGTCACGGCTCAGTTAGCGTCCGGAGTGCACAAATCGACGTTGACGGTTTCCAGCCGCTAGCCGCTAGCCGTGACCGCAGGGAGCGGTTTCCAATAATCGTTTGGAGCTGATTTTTCACAGCCGGAGAATCGTGCTACAACCGTGACTTGACGGAGAATCCTGACGAACATCTTCAAAGCGTCATAGAAAAGGCTCGCAGTCTGGGAATCGGCCGCCTGACCAGGCATATCTTTCTGTGCGCGGACCAGGCCACGCCGAAATGTGCGCCGCGCGAAGTGACCAACGTCTCCTGGGAGTACTTGAAGAAGCGTCTCGGGGAATGCGGATTATTGCAGGGCGACAATTGCGTGTATCGCACCAAGGCGAACTGCCTCCGAATTTGCGAGCAAGGACCTATCGCCGTGGTATATCCCGATGGCGTCTGGTATCACTCCGCGACACCCGAGGTGCTGGAGCGAATCATCCAGGAGCATCTCATTGGCGGGCGGCCGGTGGAAGAGTATGTGTTCGCAGTCAGCCCGCTCCAGGGCGTTCCCATAGATGTCCGAAAACCGCTAGTCTAATTTCGCGAATTAGGACATACTCAAAGCATGGATGCGGACGTTTGCTATCGGGCGGTGGAGGCGCGGGATGCTCGTTTCGATGGGCTGTTCTTCACGGCCGTTCGAACTACGCACATCTTCTGCCGTCCGGTGTGTCCGGCCAGGACGCCGCTGCGCAAGAATGTGGAGTTCTTTGAAAACGCCGCCGCGGCCCAAGCTGCCGGCTACCGCCCTTGTTTGCGATGCCGGCCTGAAGTCTCTCCAGATCGGCCGATCTGGGCCGGAACTTCTACCACTGTTAGCCGCGCGCTGCGTCTGATCGATGATGGCGCGCTCGATCAAGGATCTACGGCTCAACTGGCGGAACGCCTGGGTTTGACGGACCGGCATCTGCGGCGGCTCTTTCTCGAGCACGTCGGCGTGCCGCCGGTGGTGGTC
>JBGPSX010000400.1:0-4009 GCA_041490325.1 Bryobacteraceae bacterium
GCACTTCAATGGTGGCGATCGCGTCTTTGCAAGTCCGATCACATTTTTGAGCCGGGGCAAACAGATGATCACCATTCCGATCGGAGACATGCTGATCGCTTTCGGGTTGGAATGATGAATCCAATTCGAATTACCTGTTGCTGGATCGCTTGCGCGCTGCCATTGCTGGCGCAACGCGGACCGGCGAGGCGCGCACCGGCGATGGACATCCCCGAAACGAATCCATACACGGGGGCGGCAGACGTCGAAGCCGGCCGCAGAATCTACGCCGGACGATGCGGCCATTGTCATGGACAGGGTGGCGAGGGCGGGCGGGGCGCAGTTCTAAACGGCGGCCAGTTGCGGCACGGCGGCTCGGATCGCGAATTGTTCCTGGTCATTCGCAACGGCATCCCCAATACGGAGATGCCGGGGACGTTCAGTCTTCCCGAAATCGAAGTTTGGCGCATGGTGGCCTACGTAAAGCAACTGGGCCGGCAGGGGAGCTCGGACCCGGCCACGGGCAACGCGGCGGCGGGCGCGCTGGTCTACTCGAAAACCGGATGCGCAGCGTGTCATAGCATCGACGGGCAGGGCGGATTCGTTGGACCCGATCTGTCGGACATCGGCGCGAAACGTTCGGTCCGCTATCTGCGCGATTCGGTCGTCAACCCGAACGCGGATATTCCCCTCGAGTATCGATCGGTCGCAGTGATCACGCCGGCCGGCAAGACCATCAGCGGAATCCATCTGAATGAAGATGAGTACTCCATCCACCTGCGTGACATGAGCGGCAATCTGCGATCGTTCTTGAAGAGCGAACTGCGAGAGGTGAAGATCACCGGAAAATCGCTGATGCCAGCCTACGGCTCGCTTTCGAAGGACGATCTTGAGAATCTGGTGGCGTATATGAGTTCTTTACCAGCCGGCCGGAGCCGCAGGGCTGATTCCGGTTCACAGCACGAAGCCACGGTTTGGACATTCGACCGTCTCGAGAATATAGGCGGCAACAAAACCACGGTTCTCGGAGCACCGAAGATTATCGACGCGCCCGTAGGTAAAGCGGTGGAGTTCGATGGAGTGAAGGATGCTTTGTTCATCGACAACCACCCGCTAACGGGCGCCGCAACGTTCACGTTCGAGGCGATTTTCCGGCCGGATGGCGGTGAACGAGAACAGCGTTGGTTCCACCTCAGTGAGCAGGACCCGAAGACCGGCGCGGACACCGACAACCGCATGTTGTTCGAGATTCGCGTGATCGGCGATCAATGGTTCCTGGACAGCTACAACCAATCCGGAACCGAAGGCAAGGCGCTCATGAATCGCAGCGCGATGCATCCGCTGGGCGCCTGGTATCACGTCGCTTCTGTGTATGACGGCCAGGAATTCCGGAACTACGTCAACGGAGTGCAGGAAGGCGCGGCGAACCTGCATCTTGCCCCACATGGATCCGGGCACGCATCAGTCGGCGTGCGCATCAACAAAGTTTTCTACTTCAAGGGAGCAGTGCGTCAAGCGCGATTCACGCGGCGTGCGTTAGCGACTTCGGAATTTCTGCACGTACCGGCGAATCGGTAAGGAAATCAGCTCACCAAATGATTATTTGAAACCGCTCCCAGCGGTCACGGCTTGGCTAGCGGCTAGATACCGTCAACGTCGATTTGTGCACTCCGGACCGCTGGCCGAGCCGTGACTGCAAGGAGCGGTCCCAAAGAGTTTCATCACAATCCGGATAGTTGCCGCCCCACTTTTCACGCTATCGCGCGATGTGAAACACCGAATTTAGCTTGATGGCGCCGCCGTCGAAGCTCTTCTTGGAGCCGTCAGGCCAATACACGGTGACACGCTCGATGCGCGTTGCGTCTCCCAAGCCGAAATGGACCCGGGGATCGCTGGCTGACAGGTAACTCGCGTCGGTGTGAACCCAGCGCGAAAGTTCCGGCAGACCTGCCGGCTTCACGGTCACACGAGCTCCGATGCCCAGGCCAGGGCCATCAATTTGTACCGACAGCCAGTTTCGATGCGGCCGGTTGTTTCGCAGAATCCTCGCAGGTCCGTTGTTGACCGTCACGAGTATATCGACGCTGCCGTCGTTATCGATGTCGCCGAAAGCGGCGCCCCGGCTCACACCCGCTTGCCCGAAAACTGGTCCCGCGTTGGCGCTTTCGTCCACGAAACGGCCCTGCCCCGCGGGATTGCGGATCAGAAGATTCTTTTCGAGAAACGGATAAGGCTGCCCGCGCTGCTCCTCGCGCAACGTGACCGCCCCATGCGCCAGAAATAAGTCGACCCATCCGTCGTTGTCGAAATCGAACCAGCCGGTTCCGAAGCCGGTGTACTGGAATGTCAACGCGTGAATGCCGGTCCGTAGCGACACATCGTTGAAGTTGCCATGCCCGTCGTTTTGAAATAGCGTTGCGCCTTCGCGCATCAAATTCAGCACCAGCAGATCTTCATCGCCGTCGTTGTCATAGTCGCCAACCGCAACGCCCATGCCCGCCTTGGCCACACCTTCCTCGCTATAGGCGACACCCGATTCAAGCGCCCGCTCCAAAAACGTTCCGTTGCGCTGGTTGATCCAGAGGTGATTGGCGCTGGCGTCGTTGGCGACGAAAATATCCGGCCAGCCGTCGCCGTTCGCATCGAAGACAGCCACGCCCAAGCCCCGACCTAACGCCCGATCGATACCCGACTTCTTGGTCACATCCACAAACCGGCCGCCTTCATTGTGGAACAGATGCGCGGACGTCGGCGGATAAACTTTGGGAGTGCAGTAGGTGACTTCGCCCGTAGGAGCAGTGCAGCGTTTGTTGTTCGCGATCGAATAGTCGAGGTAGTTGAGAATTACGAGATCCTGGCGGCCATCGCGATCGTAGTCAAAGAACGCTGCGCCCGTACTCCAGCGGCCGGGAAGCGCAACAGCGGGCGACTCGGCGGTGACATTGCGAAACACTCCACGGCCAGCATTACGATAAAGCGAATTTCCGCCGAAGCCGGTGATGAGGACATCAACGCGACCATCGTTGTCGAAGTCTCCGGTGGCAACGCCCATGCCGTAGCCTGCGTAGTCGAAACCCGCCTCGCGCGTGACATCGGTGAATTGCAGTTTGCCCGACGGAATCAATTCGTTCCGGTACAACCGGCTTCCTTGCCCCGCCTGCAGAACCAAAACGTCCAGATCTCCGTCGCCATCGTAATCGAGCAGCGCGCATCCTGAGCCCATGATCTCGGGCATGTAGAATTGCCCGGTCGCGCCAGGTTGATGAATGAAGTTGATGCCGCTCGCTTGGGCAACATCTTGGAACCACGGCGCGGGTGACGTTTCGGTTGCAGGTTTGTGTCCGCAAGCGATCAGAAACGGGACTAGTAAAAGCGCACCTGCTCGCCTCACAATTTCCGTTCCAGAATAGCCAAGTCGCGATCGATACCCGCAACTATCTGGGTCTGTCCTCGCGCCTCTGCCTGTTTGCGGGCGTCGCGCATCAGCTCGATGGCGCGATCCTTGTGGCCGGCGCGAGCGTGGGTCGCCGCCAAAGCATATAAGTAGGCCGGCGTATTTTCCGTCTTCGGCTCGAGCGATCGTTCCAACTCGGCAATCGCAAGTGCGTATTTATTCTGATTGGCGTAGATGCGGCCAAGATGAAAATGCGCCAGCGGGTAAGAGGCGTTGACATCGATCGCGCGACGGTACAGCGCCGCGGCTTGATCCTGTTTGCCTTGCTGTTCGAGAATTGCTCCGAGATTGTTCAAGGCTTCGGCGTGGCGGGGCTGTAGTCGCAGCGCATGACTGAAAGCGTCATCCGCCTCGGACATCCGGCCGCGCTCAAAACAGAAGACGCCGAAATTGTAATAGGCATCGGTTTCCTTGAGATCCAGTCCGGTGGCCTGGCGATACGATTCTTCGGCCTGCGCATCCTGGTGAAGACGTCCGTAGATCGAGATCAGATCGGTGTACGCACGCGTGAGTTTTGGATCGGCGGCCAGCGCGCGCTGATAGAGCGCGACGGCTTCTTCCAGGCGGCCTTCGACA
>JBGPSX010000401.1:0-4000 GCA_041490325.1 Bryobacteraceae bacterium
GTTGCGCACTATTACGGTCGCGCGGATCCGGCATCCGGACAGCCGGCCACGCCGATCAAGACGCGCGATGGGAACGCCGCCGAGGCCATGCCCGCCGCGATGATATGCGACGCCCCAAGCGCGTACTATCGTCGATTTCGCCGGGTGGAGACCGCACTTCCCGCGATGGCGTAAAGGATTATGACTATGCAATTTGAAACCTTGGCAACTGGATACGGACTACTCGAAGGTCCGCGAACCGACGAACAAAACCGGCTTTACTACAGCGACATACGCGGCGGCGGTGTCTTCCGGCGTACCGATGCAGACCACCTCCCGCATCGTGAAGGCCCAGCCGCGCTCGAGCGGCGCGTGGCGCGCGCCCTCGTGACGCCAGCAGGTGCCCTGGGCGGTGAGCACAGTGGGCGAGGCGACGACGCGTCCCGCCAGGTTGGCGTAGACGTGGTAGCACACCGCCGGCGGCAGCGCGGCACCCGCGCTCGCGGCGCCATCGCGGGCGGCTTGGGCCGGATTGGGCTGGGTGGCCAGCCGCTCGAGCGCGCCATCGCGGTCATCGAGATGCGCGGCCAGGGTGAGCCATTGCGGGAACGAGGCGAAATAGGCCCAGCCTGCCCGCATGCGTCCCGGCCGCGCGTATGCGGCAGTGTAGGCTTTCCGGTCCGATTCAGGAATGGAGCGCGTTTTGTCGGCGGCGAAATCGTTCCAGTAGTGTTCGAAATAAGTGCGCTCCCGGCCCCGGACCAGCTCCTCCGGATAGTGCCCGTTAAAGCGGAAGTGCCAGAGCGCCGGGTTGTTGTAGATTGGCTCCCAGCCGGCGACGCCGGGCAGGAACGCGTCCATCACCACTAGTTTTTCGACTTCGGCTGGGAACTCGCTGCATAAGCGTACGCAACCATCAAGCCGATATCGTGTCCCACCACCCTAGCCTTTTGGACGCCGAGCGACTTGGCGAGCGCATGCATGCGCAGCGCGGCAGTCTTCATATCCGAACCTTGCGAGGGAATGGCCGAGTCCCCGATGCCCGGCAGATCAGGAGCGATGACCGTGAATTTCTCCGCAAGCAAGGGTATGATCGGCTTCCACATGAGCGAGGTTTCCGCGTAGCCGTGCAGCAGGACCACCGCCGGTCCCTGACCGGCAACGAAGTAATGGAGCTTCACACCGTCGATCCAGCAGTACGCGACAGAACGGGATTGTCGGCCGCCAGCGCACCAGTTCCTGAAAGGACAGCGATGGAGGAGAGGATGAACCATCCGTGAGCGAGCAGTCGTCGAAACGGGGGAACAACTGATTTCACAGAAAACTCCTGGAGAAGTTCAATAGAAACTGCGTTTTTACGCCGAAGACTTCGTAAACAAACGTAGCACGACTGCGCCACAGCACCACTCCCGAGGACGTTTAAAACTTGAAGGCTTCCTCGATCTTGAAGGCGCGCTTGCTGCCCGTCGCAACGATGTGTCCGCGATACTTCAATTTGCCGTTGATGCTTAGGTCGAGCAGCCGGCCAACCGGATAATCGAACGTGAGCACATCGTTTTCCGTCAGATCCATAAGGTCAGACATGCTCAGGGTTGGGCCGGCCAAGCGGCCGTCCATTCGCATGTGGGACGGTTGGATTAAGCGCAGAATGCGGCCCTGTTCCTTTTCAGTGGATTGACTCTTGCGCACCGACCATTGCTGGTCGAACTTGTTGCGCAACATCTTGATGACGATGGACGGAATTCCGATGTTCATCATCCCGGCGTTTTCGCCAATCCGGACTTCCATGCTCACCGCGACCACCGCTTCGTTGGGCGCCAGGATGCGCAGCAACTGCGGCTCGGTTTCGTGCGACTGGATGACGAACTCCATGGGCGTTACCGCGTGCCAGGCGGTCTGCAAGTCGTGCAGCGTGATTCGGAAAATGCCATCCAAGACGCTCTGCTCGATTTCGGTCATCTCGCGGGTGACTTTCAGCGGTGACCGGGCCCCGCCGCCCAGCAACATTTCGATGATGGGAAAGACCAGCGCGGGATTCAGTTCCAGCAACGCGTTGCCTTCCAGCGGTTTCATCTCGAGCGACACCAGGCACGTGGGCGAAGGCAGGCACTGCGAGAATTCCATGAAGGAGAGCTGCTCGACGGATACCAGATTCACCGCCACATAAGCACGCAGATAGCCCGAAAGACTGGACGCCAGGCTTCGCGCAAAATTCTCGTGCAACAGATGGATGGCACGCAACTGGTCCTTGGCGATCCGATCGGGCCGCCGAAAGTCATACGGCAGGGCGCGCTTGGACGGATCATCGTCCGCTGTGTCGCGGAGATTGCGAAATACCGCATCGATTTCCTCTTGCGAGAGAACTCTGTCGGACATCTAAGCATTCATCGGGCGCGGGAAGATGTATCTTTATTGGAAATGTGCGCCCGCATCGTTGATAGAATCGATGCAGTGCCGAATTTTCATGTGCAGAATTTCGGGTGCAGGGCTTCGCAAGCCGATGGCGCCGCGCTCGAAGCGTCCTTGCGGTTGGAAGGCCTCACAGCCGTGGCGCATGCGAGCAACGCGGAACTGGTGGTGCTAAACACGTGCACCGTAACGGCCTTCGCCGACGACGACGTTCGCAAAATGATCCATCGCGTGCACCGGGAGAACCCTTCGGCTCGAATTCTCGTCACGGGGTGCTATGCCCAACGTGCTCCTGAAGAGCTAGCCCTACTACCTGGGGTGCATTGGGTGGTAGGAAACTCGCATAAGGTCAAAATTCCGGAAATCGTTCGAGAGTGGGGCCTAGCGAGCCGAGAGCGGAATCCCCCCGGCATGGATACGCCTTACCACGGAGAAATTCACATCGGCGACATCTTCGCCCAACAGGAATTCATTTCCGCGCCAGTGGAGGATGCGGCCGGAGATCGCACGCGGCCTAATCTCAAGATTCAGGACGGCTGCAATAATCGATGTTCGTTCTGCATCATTCCATTTGTGCGCGGGCGGAGCCGCAGCGCGCCCGCCGGCCAGGTTGTGGAGCAGGTGCGGCAACTGTCGACGCGATATCGCGAGGTGGTGTTGAGCGGTATCAATCTGGGACGTTGGGGCCGCGAGCAAAGCACTTCGATGCGGTTGGCCGATCTGGTCCGGCGGCTGCTCGGCGAGACTCAAATCGAACGGCTGCGGCTCAGCTCGGTGGAGCCGATGGATTGGAGCGACGATCTGCTGGGGCTGGTGGCGGGCGAGCCTCGAATTGCAAAGCACGTGCACGCTCCCCTGCAGTCGGGTTCGGACCGGGTGTTGCGGCGCATGCATCGCAAGTACCGGCCGCGGCATTACGAAGACCGCATCCAGAAGGCACGCGCCGCGATGCCCGACGCTGCCATCGGCGCGGACGTCATGACCGGCTTTCCGGGAGAGACTGAGGCGGAGTTCGAAGAGAGCCGCGCCTTCATCGACAGCTTGCCGTTCACTTATCTGCACGTCTTCACGTATTCGGAGCGCCCGGGGACGCCAGCGGCCGCGAGCGCGGAGGCCATTCCGATGACAGTGCGTAAAGAGCGCAATCGGATCCTGCGCGAACTGGCGGGACAAAAGAATCTAGAATTCCGCCGGAGGATGGTGGGGCGGATTCTTTCAGTGGTGACGTTGGCCGGCGACGCGCTGTCGGACAATTTTCTGAAAGTGGAACTGGCTACGCCGCGTCAGGCCAATCAGATTGTGGATGTGAAGATCGGGCGCGTCACCGCCAACGGCCTGCGCGAGGATTCGCCGCTCGCGCTGCTGTAGTACAAACAACCAGCTACTTTACGGACGGGATCGACGAGAGATACTCGTAGATCGCCCGCAGTTGACGCGGGCTCATCTTGGCGTAAACAGGCCACGGCATCACTTGCAGCAGCGGGCCCATCTGCGGATGAAGTTTTTTCGCGTCCGCGCCGGCGCTCATGGCTTGCTGGAACTGATCGAATGTGAGGCCTGCGGGCAGACCGGCCGAGTCCGGCGTGATATTGCGCGACGTAAACGGACCGAA
>JBGPSX010000402.1:0-3997 GCA_041490325.1 Bryobacteraceae bacterium
GGCCCGGCGGCCGGCATGATTGTGGGTGGCCTGTTACTGGATAACTTCGGCTGGCGTTGGGTATTTCTAACGATCGGATTGGCGAGTCTCTTATGGCTCATCCCTTGGTCCGCCACTGCGCCAAGAATGCGAACTGCGGCGTCCCTGCGAGCCCCCTACAAAGGACCTGGACTCATCGAGATCCTGAAAAACCGCAGTGCCTGGGGCACCCTGATCGGCTTATTCTGCGGTAATTATGCCTGGTACTTTATGCTGACCTGGCTGCCGCAGTACTTGCTGATGGAGCGCCATTACTCGACGCGCATTATGGCGCTCACCGGCTGGCTGCCATTCTGCTCCACGGCGGCCGGCGCCGCATTCGGCGGCTGGCTGTCGGATAGGCTCATCCACAACGGCGCGAGTCCAACCGTGGTCCGCAAGACTTTCGCAGTCAGCGGGCTATCGGGCAGCGCACTGTTTCTGCTCCCGGCCGCGATGGCGGAAGATCAGATTCTCGCCATGACGCTGCTTATGTTAAGCGCGTTCATCTACGGTTTGTTTAGCTCAAATCTATGGGCCATCACGCAAACGCTGGCTGGAGAGGCTGCCGCTGGAAAATGGACGGGACTGCAAAACTGCATGGGAAACATGGCCGGTGTGGTTGCGCCGATCGTTACCGGATTTATCGTGTACGAAACCGGCAAGTTCTACTGGGCCTTCGTGTGTGTTTGCGTGATCCTGGCAATTGGGGCTCTTTCTTACCTTCTGATCGTGCAACGGATCGCGCAGGTTGCGTGGAGCACGAGCGGTGATCCGGCTGCAACCTCGCATCGGGTCGGTGCGTCCACTTAGGTAGCGCGGCTTACAAGTTCTACTGTTTCAAAAGTCCCAAAAGTTCGGCAGTCCGATCTGCGTGAGCACTTGGGTTGCCGGCCGGTGAGCATCTTCCTCCGAGTGCTCACCGGTTTCTATTTTGTGGTGAGCGATGGTGAGAATTGGGGACAAAACGATTTATTGAAGACCGCTCCCTGCGGTCACGGCTCGGCTAGGTGTATTCGGATTTTAGGATGTTCGGATGATTTTAGGGGTTCGGACGTTGCACGTTGCTCCTAGCCGAGCCGCGACCAAAGGAAGCGGTTTTAGCTTTTGTTGCTATTCCTTACTGCAGCTGGAACCGATCCATTTCCCGGTGAAGGTCGAGTTGATGTTCAGTCTCCGGCCCGGATTCGCACTGTTGACTTGAATCGTTCCTTTAATGGTTTCAGAATTGACAGCTTCGATCTTTATCGTCCCGACTTCTTTCTCATTTCCGTGCGAGCACTCGACGCGGATATCTTGTTGACTTCGGTTGAACGTTACGACGGTGTACTTACAGGATTCACTCGTCCGCCTGGCCCAAACGGGACTGCTGAGATCGTCCTTTGTGACGCGTTGCTTGTTTCCGGTGGGCTTGCTGGCGGCGCCCTTCATGGTGGCCTCGATCCGGGCGCGTTGCTGCTGGGACATCTTCGCCAACACCTCAGGCGGAATTTGCAGAAGTCCCATCACAGCTCCGCTGCTAGTCACTTCCCATTGGCAGTCTTGACATCCAGCGGAGTGATATCAGCCGCCTGAATGGCAACACATAAAAGCGCGACTGCGAAAAAGAGACTGATCCGCACAAGCCTCCTCGGCCTGTCTTAGAATGAACCCGCCGCTGCCTGCACGGGTTTATGCTGGCGTTCGAGCGCGGCACGCAAGCCGGACTGCGCGCGGAAACTGGCTGGATACTGCTCGAGCGCCCGCCGGAATGCAGCCTCCGCCTCCGCTGCTTTACCGTTCTTGAGCGCGGCTTGTCCCAACACTTCGAGTACAGGCCGCGGATAGTACGGCGGCTCGGAATACATCAGATGTAATTCTGTATTGGCCGCCTGTTCGAGCTTCTTCAGCCCAGCGTCGAGTTTTCCTTCGGCCAGCTTCAGTTGTCCTTCCAGTTCCGTATGCGCTACTTCGAGCACTTCAGGAACCGGCATCTTTACCTTCTCCTTGTACTCGCCCAGCGAGGTTTCCATAGCTTTGGTTTCGGCGTTGGCTTGGGCGATGTCGCCTTTGGCGGCGTAGGCTAGCGCGACAGCCCAATGCCGCCAGGCCTGCTCGCGAGGCTTCTCATACGCCGGCAGCGTCTTGCCATCCAGAATTTCGTCCCAGCTCTCCGACTGAACCAACGTGCGCAGCATTGCGAACCAACCTTGGCGATACGCGCTGGTGAATCCATCGATCGACGCCTGTTCGCGAGGATTCTCTTTGAAGCCCAGCAATTCGCGCGCCGCTTCCTTCGCTTTGTCGTACTGGCCTTGGAACGAGTACGCGGTCGCGAGGTAATGCACATTATGGCCGTGATGACCCGACCCGTACAACTTGTCGGCCTGCATATAACCGCGTTCATTCACCGCGGCCGCGGAGAACGCCAGGGCGGCGTCGTTCCAGCGCCCGGTCTGCGAATAAATATGACCCGGCATGTGCAGAGCGTGCGGAATATTCGGAACCAGCTCGGCATAACGCTTGCAACTCGGCCACGCGTCTTTCGCGAATGTCGAGCCTTCGAAGCCATGGATGACGTAGTGATGCACGCCCGGATGGTCTGGCGCCTTGGTCAGCAAATCTCGCAAAATCGCGACGGCCTCCATGGAAGTGCTCCGGGGCTTTTTGTCGGGTAATTCAAAGCCGCGCATAAGATGCAGCGCCAGATAGGTCCGGGCCTCGATCTGATCGGGATACTGCGCAGCGATGGCGCGCAAGCCTTGAATGTAGCCGTCGTCCTGCGTCTTTGAATTGGTATCGCGCCGTGCCACGATGGAGGCGACATAAAGCTTTTCGATCGGCGAAGCCTTGCCCGGCGCCTGCGCCAGTTCATCCGCCCGTCGCGCCGCTTCGGCAGCCCGTGCTGTTGCTCTCAACGGATTGCCCTTACCGAAAATCTTCTCGTAGCCGTCCAGTTGAAAGCGCGGACGGTAGTCGCCCGCCGCGACCATGGCGATGCCCCACTGCGGCATCGGCGCGTCTGGATCCAGTTCAGCAGCTTGCCGGAAAGACCGCTCTGCTTCCGTCGCCCAAAAGGAATGCATCTGTGCCACGCCTTGATCGAAGAACTGCTGGGCCTTCGGATTCGACGTCGTGATGGCGAAGTGGATGTCGCCTTGCCCGGTCATCAATTTCGCCGGCAGCGCGGGCGCAACACCGCTGGGCGGCGGCGCACAAAGGTCAGGCTGCTTGTTTTGCGCGAACAGAGCAGACGCAACAAGCATCAGTACAGCGGTGGCTTTCATGAAAGGCCTCCTAAAGGTCTATCCTATCGCGTGTGACCAACGTGGCGCACGCACTCCTGAGGATGATGAAAAGCTCACTCAAACCGCTTCCTGCGGTCGCGGCTCGGCTAGGGATTATAGCCGCTGGCAGAGCCGTGACCAAAGGGAGCGGTCTTCAAGAAACTTCTTCATCACCGTCACACTTCTGCGTGCGGGGTTCACACTCGTGTGAACGCCCTCTTGGCCGCCCGGATAATGCTACTGGGCAGATCATACCTTTCAAATTCCCCGGCTGAACACCAAGCCACGCGCGGCGCCTCATCCGTGCACGCAATGACGTCAGACTCGGCCAGCAACACAAAAATCAAATCGTGATGCAAATGAAACGGCTCACCCTTGCGCGCCGGAATCCCATGCACGTCTATCCCAACCAGCCTTACCGCGCCGGCCGCCGCAATCCTCACGGCAGTCTCCTCGACGGCCTCCCGCCGCGCAGTCTCGCCCAAATCCGCATCCTGTTCCTCAACATGGCCACCCGGCAACAGCCAGCGTCGATGCCGATGATGATGCATGAGCAGGATTCGCTCGCGATCCGGATGAAGGACCACCGTGCTGCAAGTGATATGACCAGGTTGGAATTGGTCTCGCGAGAACGGCGCAGGGGTCTCTTCGAGCAGCGCCAGAATCAGTTCCCGGCTCTTTTCTTCTTCAGGCGACGCAGCGAAGCCTTGCAC
>JBGPSX010000403.1:0-3986 GCA_041490325.1 Bryobacteraceae bacterium
CGCCATTTGATTGAAGCTCTTGGCGAGTTGTCCGAGTTCATCCCGCCGGTTGACCCGGGCGCGGGCAGAAAAATCTCCCCGGCCAAAGCAATCCACGACGGTGCCCAAGCGGCGGACAGGAGATGTCAAGTGGTAGGCGAAGGCGTAACACAGCAGGATGACCAGTCCGATGATCCAGAGGTATTGCGGCTGCCAGAAGAAGAAGCGAAAATTGCTGCGCTCATCGATCATGACGAGCCAATACTGGCGGCTGGGGTCGGCGCGCACGATGATGGGCGGCCGTCCGCCAAAGGGGAACGGAAGGCGCCAGCGGCGCTGGGGCCGGCGGATCAGGTCGGGACGCGGTTTTCTGGAGACCAGGTCGGTTCCCTTCGCGTCAGTAAAAACCATCTGCATGCCAGTGATTTGTTGGAATTTCGCAAGGACAGCCGCGAGTGCTTCGGTTCCGTCACTCTCATAGGCTCGCTTGGCTTCGTCGACTTGCAGGTTGAGCAGCATGCCGAACGGGCCGCGCGGTTCGGGCGAAGTAAACGTGACGGCGGTGGTAATGATCATGCCGGCGATCGCCACGGCGGTGGTCGCGAGGAACCAAAGCAGGGTTTTGGAGAATAGCGATCTCATCCGACAGCCACGTCCTCGGGGCTCTGACAGAACTGATAACCGACGCCGCGAATGGTCTTGATGACCGGCTTGCCGCCTTCGAGTTTGCGGCGGAGATGGCTCACATGCATGTCGATGGAGCGATCGAAATGAGTGGCCTTGCGATTGTAGAGGCTCTCCATTAGTCCGTCGCGCGAAACCACGCGTCCGGCGTTGCGCATGAGCTGTTCGAGAATATCGAACTCGAGCGTGGTGACTTCGATGGGCTTGCCGTCGCAGGTCACTTCGCGCGAGCCCGGATCGAGAGCGACCCCGTTCACCTCGACGCGGCCGCGATTGATTTTAGTCTCGGTGCGGCGGAGGATGGCCTTGACGCGTGCGGTGAGTTCGCGGGGGTTGAACGGCTTGGGCAGATAATCGTCAGCGCCCAGCTCCAGGCCGACGATACGATCGACGTCCTCGCCGCGAGCGGTGAGCATTAAGACTGGAACCCGGCTGGTGGCGCGAAGTCGCTTGAGAATTTCGAATCCGTCCAGGCCGGGGAGCATGACATCCAGCACCACCAGGTCGTGGCCACCCTGTTGGGCCAACTCCAGGCCGGCGCGGCCTTCATGAGCGCACTCGACGGTGAATCCGTCGCGTTCGAAGAATTCTTTGAGCAGGGAACATAACTCAGCGTCGTCGTCGACGATAAGCAGGCGCATCTGGTTTCATGGTATCGCGGTGGGTGCAGCGAGGGGCGAGGAAGGCGACAGATGCGCTCGCAAAACCAACCAAACCGCTCCTTTTAGTCACGGCTCAGAATGCAATTACCGCCGCTAACAGAGCCGCGACCAAAGGAAGCGGTGGTTCTGCACGGTTACCATTTCGCGGGTTGGCCGATGGTTAGGGGGCTGACTTCGGTGGTGGGGTAATCTTTCAGTAGAGCGACTAGTTCTTCGGGGCGGCCGGTGAGCGCCGGGAAGGTGCCATAGTGCATCGGGATCACCTTCTTTATGTTGAGCAGGCGGCAGGCTAGGGCCGCCTCTCTGGGGCTCATCGTATATAAGTCGCCGATGGGAAGAAAGGCGAGCGCGGGACGATAGAGCTTCTCGATGAGCTGCATGTCCGAGAAGACATTGGTGTCGCCCGCAAAATAGAGCGTGCGCCCATCCGGCAAATGCAGAACGTATCCGGCCGCTTCGCCACCGTAGATAATCTGATCGCCGTCCTGGATACCGCAACTGTGAATCGCGTGCGTCATGGTGGCCTTGAGGGAACCCACGACATCCTGGGTGCCTCCCTTGTTCATGCCGCTACAGTTCTCAACGCCTTTTGAAGCGAGCCACAAGCAGGTCTCGTGGATAGCAATGACTTTGGGCTCGAACTTCTTGGCCAGTGGAATGACGTCGTGGATGTGATCGAAGTGGCCGTGAGTGATCAGAATCGCGTCGATGCGTTGGAATTCATGTCCGGCCGGGTACATGGGGTTGCCATTCACCCAAGGGTCCATGACCAAGACCTCACCGGACTGTAATCGAAACTGGAAAGTGGCGTGGCCTAGCCAGGTGATTTCCAACATTTTGAAAGACCTTTCTTTGGGCCGCTTCCTTTGGTCAACTGGCAAGATTGGGTACAGGCACGGAGTTTCCGCCTTGGGGATTTTCTCATGGTTGAGATTTCATCCTGGCGGAAATCCGATCCTGCCCCCAATCTTCCAGCCCGCCGTTTTTGCCGCAAGCTGCTGCATTATGTCAGGGGGCGCGGCGGGCGGGAATTTGTCTGCCGTCGCCATACTTCGCGATGCCGGGAATGGTGACCGGAAGCTTGCCACCGATCGCGATCTCGCCGAAGAGCGCTTTCGCCAGAGCCGTTTCAGAAGTCGGCGTGGGACTGTAGGTGGTCAGAAACGCGGTCGTGTTTGGAAAACTGCGCACGAGATAGGGATTCCCGAGGGCTGCCAGCGTTACGGGAATCTTACCTGCCATGAGAGAGTTGACGAAATCCGGATAGTTTCCGGCCAGCGCGACGTTGCCGCGGTAAGCGCTCACGGTCACGTAAGCGGCGATGACAATCTGGCCGCAGCCTGAACTTTTTTCAGCCACCTGGTCGAGGTCGGCCTTGCTCATGGCCGGATCCAGAACAGTCGTGGGCAGGTTCGGTGCTCGCTTCTTCACTTCTTCCGCCAGGCGCAAGCCCTGCAGACCGCGGCGATTCTCGGCCAGCGCAATAAGGCAGGTATTTTCCGGATGGCGAAGCGGGAGCAAGTCCTGGTCGTCCTTCACCAGGGTTACGGCGCTATCGGCAACCTGCTGGGCGCGTTCCTCATCTTCCGGTGAATCGACGATATCGGCGATCTCTTCCAGGTTAACGGTCTTCTTGCGATTCAGACCCAGACGCGCTTTAGCGGTAAGGACTTTCGCCACGCTCTCATCCAGCCGCTTCCGGGAGATTCTGCCGCTCTCGACGGCTGCAACCACGCCGCGGATGGCGTCTTCGGCGCGCTTGGGCATCAGCAGCACGTCCGAACCGGCCAGGATCGCCCGCACGGAAGCTTCGCCGGTATCGTACAGGGATGCGAGGCCTTGCATATCCATTGCATCGGTAACGATGATGCCTCGGAAGTTCATCTCTTCACGCAACAAGCCGGTCAGGATGTTGGATGAGACGGTGGCCGGCTCGTTCTCCGGCTCGAGCGCCGGAACGGCCAAGTGGGCGGTCATAATGGCATCCACACCAGCGGCAATGGCAGCGCGAAACGGTTCGAGCTCGACGGTTTGAATCCGATTGCGGTCCGCGTCGAGGCGGGCGAGTCCGATGTGACTATCTTGCGCGGTGTCGCCGTGGCCGGGGAAGTGCTTGGCGGTTACGAGCACCGGATTCTTAGGATCGGAATGCGCTCCATTGATGTAGGCCTGCACGAAGGCGGAGACGTCGCTCGGGTTTTCGCCATAGGAACGAATATTGATGATCGGATTATCGGGGTTGTTGTTGACATCGGCGACCGGAGCGAATAACCACTGCACCCCCATGGCGCGAGCGTCGCGAGCCGTTTCCGCTCCCTCGAAGCGAGCGCCGTCGAGATCCTTAGCTGCCGCGAACGCCATGTTGTAAGGCCAAGCCGTGGTGGAGGTCACGCGCATGGACGCGCCGCGTTCGAAATCGGCGCCGACCAGCAGCGGCAACCTGGAGATCTTCTGGAGCCGGTTAAGCATCGCGGCCATGGCATACGGTTCGGCGTTGCGCACACTTCCATTCAACGTATGTCCGGTGACAATGATGCCTCCGACATGAAGGTCGCGTATGAAGTGCTGGTAGCGTCGAAACGTTGCCGAACGCGCGTGAATGGGTTCGCCATAAATCGGCATGACGATGAGCTGGGCCACTTTGTCGCGCAGGCTCATGGA
>JBGPSX010000404.1:0-3978 GCA_041490325.1 Bryobacteraceae bacterium
ACCATCGGGCGCGAGCGTGCGCGCAATCCCTTCCTTCGCTCGATTTGACGGATAGAAGTTGTTGAAGCATTCACCCAAACCGCTCCTTGCAGTCACGGCTCAGAGTGTGCATTTGCGCGGCTTACGCATTTGGGCGGTTTACCGATTGCGCGGCTTACCGATTTACGTGGTTTATCGATTCCGCCCCTGACCGATTTACGCGGCTTACCGATTACGCCGCTGACCGAGCCGTGACCAAAGGGAGCGATGCTTCCTCCTAATTCGGGAGCGCGTAAGCGATCAGGTAGTCGCCTAATTTGGTTCCAAGCTTGCCGTGACCGCCGGCCGCAATGACAACGAATTGTTTACCGTTCTCACGCAACCGATAAGTCATCGGCGTGGCCTGGCCGCCGGCCGGCAGTCGACCTCTCCACAACTCCTGACCGCTGTCGCTGTCGAACGCGCGCAGGTAATTGTCGAGCGTGGCTGCGATGAACGTCACGCCGCTGGCCGTGGTGATGGGCCCGCCCAGGCTCGGCGTCCCCCAGTTCATTGAGATTCCCAGCGGAGCGAGATCGCGCGTCGTACCCAACGTCGTTTGCCACAGAATTTTCGCGGTCGCGAGTTCCACCGACGCCAACGTGCCCCACGGCGGCGCATTGCACGGCATCCCGATCCTTGAGAGCAGCGGTGCACGGCCCATGCCGTACGGCGTCCCCAACATTCGATTGAACTCACTGTTCGGAGTTCGTTGGCGCTGAGCATACTGGTCGCGCGGAATCAGCCAGACACGGAACGCCAGCCGGCTGGTGTTGACGATCGCAACGCCGCGCTCCGCGTCCACCGATACGCTGCCCCAATTCGTCCCTCCGATCAATCCCGGGTAGTCGATTCCGGCCTTGAGCCCCGGCGGCGTGAAGATGCCTTCCGAGCGGATCGCCGCGATTTGCGCTTCGCATCCTTTGCGATCCCATGGTGTAACGCCCCAGGCATCGCTCGGGGAAAGCTTCTGCGGAACCAGAGGCGGCGGCAATGTTGGGAACGGCTGCGTGGGCGAGGTCTGTTCGCCCGGAACGTCCGACTGCGGAACGGGCCGCTCTTCGATCGGAAACAACGACTCGCCGGTTTCGCGATTGAGAATGAACATGCTCCCGCGCTTGGTAGCCTGCACCAGAGCCGGAATCTGCTTGCCGTCGCGGCGAATGGTGACCAGCGTCGGCTGCGCGGGCACATCATAGTCCCACAAATCGTGATGCACGGTCTGGAAGTGCCACACCATTCTTCCAGTGGACCCGCGCAACGCCACGATCGAATTGGTGAAGAGGTTGTCGCCCTTGCGCTCGCCGCCGTAGTGATCCGGGCTGGCGCTTCCGGTTGGAATGAAGACCAGATCGCGCTCTGGATCGGCTGAGATTACCGACCATGCGTTCCCTGCCCCGGTCTTGTCGGCGCTCGCGCCCTGCCAGCTTTCGCGGCCTGGATCGCCCGGATGCCGCGGAATCGGGTCCCAAGCCCATTCGAGCTTTCCGGTCCGAGCATTAAAAGCGCGCACGACTCCGCTGGGCATCTCCACGCGGGCATTATCATCGATGGCCGATCCCACCACCACGCGGTCACCGATCACAGCCGGCGGCGAAGTCATGTGAAATTCACCGCGATAGCTTTCCTGGATGCCTTCGTGCAGATTGATTTGGCCGTTGACGCCGAAATCGGGGCACGGCTTGCCGGTCGCGGCATCGATCGCGACCAACCGCGAATCGATCGTCGCCACGAAAATCCTGCGGCGCTCGCCCGGTGCGATCCACGTGGAAACGCCTCGGCAAACGAACCCGTCGCCGCCGGTCTGGTCCTTGTTGATTTGTGGATCGAAGGCCCATTTCTCCGCGCCGGTTTCCGGATCGAGAGCAATAACGCGGTCAAAAGGCGTGCAGAAGTACAGAGTGCCGTCGGCCAGGATCGGCGTGACTTCGAAAGCGCTCTTTTGACGCCAATGCGTGCCATCGGAGATATCGCCGGTGCGGTAAGTCCAGGCCACTTTCAGTCCTCGAACATTGGCTTTGGTGATTTGCGTGAGCGGCGAATGGCGGGAACCACCGGGGTCGTGGCCGTAGGCAGGCCAGTCCGAGGTGACGCTGGTGACCGGAATTTCGACGCGCCCATTGAAGTTCGTATAAATTGCCGCGCCGCCAATCACAGCGGCAAGGGCCAGAATCGCGAAGCCGAGCTTAGTCATAACGGCTCCAGCATAGGGAGGCGCTTCTTTCAGTACAAGTAGATACAGGTAAGCTTAACGGTAGAATTGACCTTGAACCCGAAGGATTCCACTCCCCAGATCGTTTCCGTCGACGCCGTCCGCGCGCAATTGGACCGCGTGCTCGCCAGTAAAGGATTCATCGAGGCAGGACGGCTGGGGCCGTTTCTCAAGTTTCTCGTGGAACATGCGCTGGCGGGCGACACCGCCAACCTGAAGGAATCGGTCCTCGGCGTTGAGGTTTTCCAGCGACAGCCAGGCTACAGTTCCTCATCTGACCCGATCGTGCGCGTCGAAGCTCGCCGGCTCCGATCGCGATTAGACGAATATTACCGAACTGCCGGTAAACAGGACCAAATCATCTTCCAATTGCCGAAGGGCGCCTATGTTCCAGTCTTCGGTCGACCTGTGGAGGCCGCCGGCGGCTACCAGACACCGAAACGCCGCCAGCTCTTCATGCTGGGTCTCTGCGCTTTGGGGCTCATCATCGTTTGGGGCGCCTATTGGTCTTTGAACAAACCGTCCCCAGATGCGCCGGCCGGGCAAGCTGCCGCATCGCTGGTGGTGCTGCCGTTCACGAACCTCAGCCCGGATCCTGACAACGAGTATTTCAGCGCCGGTCTCACTACGGAATTGACGGACGCGCTCACTAAGATTGACGGACTTCGGGTGGTGGCCCTTAGTTCGACGCCGCAACCCAAGGGACAGGATGCTCGCGAGATCGGGAAACGGTTTCATACCAGCGCAGTGCTGGAGGGAAGCGTTCGGAAGTCGGGTGATCGTCTGCGAGTCACCGCGCAGGTAGCCGACAGCACGACGGGATTTCAGATCTGGTCGCAGACCTATGAGCGCCAGTTGAAAGACGTCTTCGCCATTCAGGAAGAGATCGCGCGCGCCATCGTTAATGCGTTGCGAGTGCAACTCAAAGTAGATCCGAACCGCAAGCTGGCCAGACAGCCTACGCAAAATCTGGATGCTTACAATCTCTATCTTCGAGGCCGGTACCACTTTTCGAATCCGCGATCGGAGGATGACCTGCGTACCGGAGTCGTCTATCTCGAGCGAGCCATCCAGATTGAACCGAATTTCGCGGCGGCCTACGCGGCGCTCTCGAACATTAACGTGATGCTGGGTTATTACCAAGTGGTCCCTGCCGCCGAAGCGTGGCCGAAAGCCAAGCGCGAGGCGTTGAAGGCCATCGCGATCGATAGCTCGCTGGCTGAAGCGCACGCGGCGCTCGGCTTCGCTAACGCCATGGGAGATTGGGACTGGGCAGCGTCCGAGCGTGAGTTTCGGCGGGCTTTGGAGCTGAATCCCGGCTCAGCCGACACGCACAATTCTTACGCCATCGCGTATTTGACGCCCACCGGTCATCTGGATGCAGCGCGCAATGAAAGCAAATTGGGCGTCAGCTTGGACCCGCTCGCATTCTTTCCGAATTACGGCGCGGCTTTTATTCTGCTGGCAAGCCGGCAGTATGACGCGGCGATTGCGCAGTATCGAACCGCGCTGGACCTTAACTCGTCTATCGCAGATGTGTGGTGGGACCTTGGAATGGCATACGGCTTTGCGGGTAAAGCGAAGGATGCGATGGAGCAATTCCAACACGCCGGGAAAATGCGAGAAGGCAGCGGTTGGAACCCGGGAATCGCGGAGCTTGCTTTGCTGGGACGCATGGACGAGGCGAAGGTGAAGGCGCAGGCTTTCAAGCGATCGCCTCCGAAGTTGCGTGCAGTCGATGCAGCGCG
>JBGPSX010000405.1:0-3971 GCA_041490325.1 Bryobacteraceae bacterium
ACCCTGCCGAGGACGCGACGTGAGATTCAATATATCTTGTTCACCTGGACTGGCGTTTGCGCTTACTGTGGCGCCAAAGCAAGAGACGCCCGCAGTCCATAACACTTAACGTAGTAATAATAATAGACCCACTCAGAAATCTCGCGTCACTCCACCAATGCCATACCTAGTACCCGGTCTCCTCCGGCTTCGAGAAACTTCCGCCGGCTCGCTTGGCGGTGGCTTTCGGCAAGTTGGATCAGTCGCGTAAACGCCGGATGACCCCTTAGTCCCGCAAACACCTTTTGATCGCGCAATTGTTGAGGGCACGCATAGCCGGATTCGATCACTCGCGGCAGGACTTGCATGGCGCGTTCGAATTCTCCGAGCGCCGCAAAGAAGCGCGCGCACTGAAACAGAGACTCCGGGTCCTTCACCTGGGAAGCTAATTCCGCAGCGGCGCAAACGCTGCCGTCGCGATCACCCTCGATCCTTCGAACCAAACTGATCAAGTGCAAGCTCATTAGGCTATGGGGCGGAAACCTAGCGGCCATCTCACGCAACTCGTCGATCGTCTCTTCCCCGCGGCCCATCTCAGCCAGAGCCACGTGCTTTATATACGGATCTTCGCTGGCATCATGGGCGTCTTGAAAGCGGCTCAGCGCGAACAAAGTCCAAGCGGAGCTGGTCGGCACATTGGGGTCGATCTGTTTGGCGCGCTCGAAAGCCAGCAATGAGGCATCCAGCAGCCCGCAATAACGGCAGGCCTGCCCCAGGCCGGCAAACAGGTTCGCATCGTTGGGCATGGAATGCGCCAGCGCCAGCAGTCGTTCCACGGCCTGTAGCGAGCGGCCGCAATCGGTCTCGAGTCCGGTGTAATAATGATGCGCGATCGCCAGATCCGGATTCAGGCTGAAGGCGCGCTGGAACGCTTCTTCGGCAAGACGCAACGCCTCCTCGTCCCGGAAATAGAATTTCCCGATGATACGGTAGAGACGGCCGAGCCTGGCCCAAGCCGGTGCGTAATTCGCGTCGACATTGAGGCAGCGCAGGTATAGCTCTTTGGCCACGTCCAGCTTGGCCATACTGCCCTGATCGAGAAGTTGATTGCCCCGCAGGTAGCACTCGTAAGCAAATGCGTTGGTGGGAACATCGTGCCGTAGAATGCGCTGGTCGCGCGCGCTGAGGGGAACCATCAGTGATCCCACGATGCGGTTCACCATTTGGTCCTGCAGTTGAAAAATGTCGGACAACTGCGTTTCCGTCACTTGTGACCAGAGCACTGTGCCGCCCTGAGTCTCGATCAATTGCGCCGTTACTCGTATGGCGTCGCCCGCGCGCAATAGGTTGCCGGTCAAGATCGCGTCCACGTTGCATTCGGCGGCGATACGCTTCAGATCCAGCGCGGATGAATCATAGTGCGCGCCTGCAATGGTCGATCGGACCACGATTGAGCCCAGGCCCGTAAGCGAACAAGTGATCGCGTCGGGAAGACTATAAACCAAAAACTCAGTCTCTGGATCGGGGCGCAACATGCGGAATGGCAGCACGATCAAACGCTGCAGCTTTTGGGGGGCCGGCGCAAACGTGGCAGAACCTTGTTCGATTCCCTCCAGGGTTTCCAGCATTTCGGCAGCTGAGGAAAAACGATTCTCCGGTTTCTTTTCCAAGGCGCGGCGAACGATCGCGTCTGCTCGCTCCAGCAACGGCTCGCCGGTCAACGCCGGCGGGCTGGTGGTCAGCACGGCATACAGCACCTGGCCGAGGGCCATCCCCTCGAAGGCGCGCTTGCCGGTCAGCACTTCGTAAAGGATGCATCCAGCCGCGAAGATATCCGATTGGATGCTGGGAGGATCGCCCGCGATCTGCTCAGGCGCCATGTAGTAAGGAGTGCCGGCCGTGTCGCTGTGGATGCTTTGTAGCGACGCCGTGGCTTCGGTTGCCTCATCTCGCCAGGCTTGTCTCGCCAAGCCGAAATCCAGCAGCTTCACTCCGTGCGGCGAGATGAAGACGTTGGACGGTTTCAGGTCGCGATGAACAATCCCAATGCGGTGCAATTCCATCAGAGCGGCGAGGATCCCGCGGACGATCGACACGCCCTCGGCGGGCGCAATGGAACCGCGCTTTAGTTCGTCCGAAAGGGATCGGCCTTGAAGAAGTTCCAGGACCAGGAAGAGGTGCCCGTCTTCCTCGAGGATGTCGTGCAATTGACAAAGATTGGGATGATTTACTCGAGCCGCGATTCGCGCCTCTTCCCACAAGCGTCTGCGTTCCTGATCACTGGCTTGCTCGCGGCGATCCTCGCGGATGGCCTTTATCGCGACCTGCCGGCCCAAGCGTTCGTCGTTCGCTTCATATACCACTCCCATGCCGCCTTCGCCGAGCTTGCGCACGATTCGGTATGGGCCGAGACGCTCAGGGAACATGCGTCTCCATCTTACGTCACGAGAGGCAATCAGAACCGTGCGTCAGTGGGCGAACGCGCCGACACGAGGTTCCGCATTTAGAGCAGCGATGCCGGGCAGGTAGGGGCGTCGGCTTCAGCGACGCTGAGTCAGATTGTCAGGCCGAATAGCCGGAGGAGCCGCCTCTGACCGGAGGCGTTCGATGAAGGCATCTCCCGATTCTTGCTCCCACAGATGCTTGCCAACGGCAAGCATCAACAGAACTGCATCGTCTCCGCCGGTCTGCCGATCATCATTCCGTTTGTTTGTCTTCTTAGCCATCGCAACAACCGATATGATTATCCCATCCACTGCGGATTGCGCGCCGTCCCATCAAACTGCGAGGACGTCTTGAAGCGCTCCAGCTTTCCAGTCAACGCCGCCTGCCGGGTCTTCGTAACTAACGCCGTGACTTCGTCCTTGGTAAGTGGCTTGAATGTCCGGATCGCTTCGAACGCCTGGTCCAACCGCGCCATGCTATCGCAGCCGTTGATCACCACCGACGTCGGCAAACTGAGGGCGTAGTGCAGGCACTCCACGGCAGTGGCGACGCCGCTTTGCGGGATGGCCGCGCTCGCTAGTGGCTTCATCCCCAGCACCGCAATCCCTTGCTCCACCAATTTCGGAACCACCTGATGCGCAAAGCTGCGGAAGCTCGCATCCAAAATATTGAGCGGCATCTGCGCCGAGTCGAAATGAAACTTGTTCTGCGCCGCCACTTCCAACATCCGCAAGTGCACCGCCGGGTCCTTGTGTCCAGTGAATCCGATGTATCGGATCTTGCCGGCCTTCTTCGCCTCCAGCAGCGCTTCCAGTGGACCGTTTTCGAAGAACCGGTCCGGATCTTCCATCCGGATGTTCTCGTGATATTGCATAAGATCGATAACGTCCGTTTGTAACCGTTGAAGCGACTCATCGATCTGCTGGGCGGTCGAAGCTTTCGTGCGACCGTCAAACTTGGTCATCAGAAAAACCTTCTTGCGGTATCCGTCGCGCAGCGCCTTGCCCATCCAAACTTCACACTTGCCGTCCTGGTAATCCCAGCAGTTGTCCATGAAGTTCATGCCGCGGTCGATGGCGGTGCGAATCAAATGGATGGACTCCTGTTCGGTCTTGAGGTTGCCAATGTGATAGCCTCCCAACCCGATCGCGGAAACACGCTCATCGGTCCGGCCCAGTGTGCGGTATAGCATGTCGCCTTTGCGCTCCTGTGCGAGGGCCACACCCTGGGAAGCGAGAGCGGCAACCGACAGCCCACCCACTGCCTCCAGAAATTCACGCCGTTGCAGCTTGTCTTGATCTGGCATCATCTCCTCCGTCCGGTTGAATTTTACCACCGCAATCCGACGAGGGCAGCGATCTCGGCGATCAACGCTGGACCCGCTATTTCTCCGCCGCAAGCGTTTGGTCGGGTGTCGGGATTCCGCTGGTTCCCCATTTCTCATTCGGCTGCGATCCTAAGCGGAAATGCAGCACGCCTCCGTTCATGATCTCCGCATGCGTGATCCAGACGCGTTCCAGCGCGTGTCCATTCAAGCTGGCGGACTG
>JBGPSX010000406.1:0-3933 GCA_041490325.1 Bryobacteraceae bacterium
CGACTGCCACGGAATTGGACTCGGCTCTTACGTATCTCAACCGCGCGCCGGTCGCGCGCTTCGCCCAGGTGCTGCTGGCAAGCAATGAGGAGATTTTCTGGCCATGAACGACGCCCTCTCGAGACGCTCCTGGATTTCATCACTCTGCGGCGGATTCGGCGCCGCGGCTCTGGCGGACTTGCTCGCTACTCCCGATGCTCGCGCTGCCGCCCTGCGCCCGGTTGGCACCGACTTTCCGGCCAAAGCCAAACACGTCATTTTTCTGTTCATGACCGGCGGACCTTCGCACGTCGATATGTTCGATCCCAAGCCGGGACTGGCGAAATGGGCCGGGCAGCGTCCCGACTCCGCTGTCCTCCGTACTGAACGCGCCACCGGCGGTCGGCTGCCTTCGCCGTTCGAATTTCGAAAATACGGTAAGAGCGGAGTCGAGGTGAGCGAGCTGCTTCCCCATCTGGCCGCGCGCGTGGATGACCTGTGCGTCATCCGGTCGATGTATACGTTCAGCCCTAATCACGAACCCAGCCGTAACCTGTTCTTCACCGGAATGATGACCTCCATGCGGCCGAGCATGGGCGCATGGGTCTCCTACGGCCTCGGCACCGAGAATCAGAACCTGCCGGCCTTTGTCGCGTTGAGCCCGAGCGGAAGCAGCCTGTTCTCAGGCTCTGGATTTCTGCCGGCTGAATACCAGGGCACGCAAATCAACAACACCGAATCAGATCCAGAGAAAATGATCCGGTTCCTCCGCAACAAAAGCATGCCGACGCCCGAGCAGCGAGCGCAACTCGACCTGCTGCAGTCGATGAATCGTGCACACGCCGATTCGTTCGGGCCGGACACTTTTCTCGAAGGCCGCATTAAGGCCATGGAACAAGCCTTCCGGATACAGTTCACCGCCTCCGATGTCTTCGATGTGCGCAAGGAATCGGAAGAGGTTCGCGCCGAATACGGATCCACGCCCTACGCCAATGGCTGTCTGCTGGCGCGTCGCTTAGTCGAGAGCGGCGTCCGCTACGTCCAGGTGCACTTCGGTCCGGGTCAGCCCTGGGACGATCACAAAGAGATCAACAAGAATCTGCGCGAGCGGTGTCCTGAGATGGACCGCGCGTCGGCGGCGCTCATTCGCGACTTGAAGCGGCGCGGTCTTCTCGACCAGACGCTGGTGGTCTGGGGCGGGGAATTCGGACGCACGCCAGTTTCAGAAAGCGGCGACGGGCGCGATCACAATCCGTACGGCTTCACGATGTGGCTGGCCGGCGCCGGCGTAAAAACCGGAATGGCTTACGGCTCGACGGACGACTTCGGCTTCAAGGCGGTGGACAAGCAGGTCTCCATCCACGATCTTCACGCCACCGTCCTGCATCTGCTGGGCCTCAATCATGAGAAGCTCACCTACCGCTATGCCGGTCGCGATTTCCGGTTGACCGATGTCTACGGACAAGTCGTTCACGACCTACTGGCGTAGCTCGTGGCGTACGCACTCCTGCGTGCCGCGTTCACACTCGTGTGAACGCCTCCGTTTCCCGGCAAAGTGTTCGCAGGAGTGCGAACACGGCACGCAAGAGTGCGTGCGCCACGTCAGTTCACAGGCTCCAAGGCAAAGCCCCGCAGCCTGAATCGAAACGCGTCCGCGTTGTGGATCTGGCTCGCGCACCATTCCAGCCCTCGCTCGAGCGAACCCAACTCCTGATCCCACCAGGGCCTGCCACGTCCGGCCGCATAGAAATCCCGGCACACTTCGAGGTGTTTCCTGAACCCTGCCAGCAGTCGCGTCCGATAGTGCGCGACCAGCGCGTCCACGTCCGCGCCATCGGCTGCAGCGCGAATCACGGCCGACGCCAGGATGGCTTCACGCGTCGCGTACCCCACCCCCTCGCCGCACAGTGGATCGAAACCCAATGCTGCTGTTCCGCATGCCAGCCATCGCGGCGCGCACAGAGGCTCGACAATCCTGGGGTGACATGGAAACGTGCCGCTGGCCACGCCGGCGCCAGTAATCTGATTCGCGATGAACCGGCTTTCACCGAGAAGCGAATCCGCCGGACCGCCTACGGACAAAAGCCACGCGTCATCTTCCGCTGGAAGCAGAAACAACCAGCCGTGGTCCAGCGACTCGATCCAACAGCCTTCTCGATCCGAGCCGGATTTCAACTTCACCGTCGACACTGCCGCCGTCCGCTCCCCAAAATGATGCTCGCGCGCAGGTTCCGGCAGCGGCCGTGAAGTGAAAATGGTCCACGCCGCCTCGGTAACTTCGTCGCTCTCTGCTGGCCGGAGACGATCTAAGATTGCTTGTTCAGAGACGACCACCGCCGAGTGTGGGACCACCACCGGGTGAGCGTCAGCGCCCCACACTACGACGCGCTTGCGGATTTTCGGAAGCGCATCGAACAAATCCGTGCGATCGAAAACGTCGTGCAGCAGTTTTTGAGTAGTCTCACCCAGCATGATCGCCGGAAGCTTGGAGCGCTCAGCCCGTTCAACAGCGTATGGGATTCCGGCTCGCTTGAGCAGGCGGGCGCAGCATGTAGCGGCGATGCCTTCGCCCCGGATCAACGCACTAGTCACCGCGCGGCCGCCACCTTGCTATCTTCTCTAATGTTGCCTATGCCGTTCCGACTCATTATCTCCGACCCCGGTCATTTCCACGCCGCGCTGCTTCAAAAAGAGATGTACCCATGGTTGGATCACCGAGTGACGGTTTATGCGCAGGATGGGCCGGATGTTCAAGACTACATGAATCGCGTCTCACTCTTCAATTCGCGGAAAGAGAACCCGGCCAACTGGGAAATCGATCTGCACCTGACCACCGATCCAGTGGGTGAAATGCTGCGCGAACGTCGCGGCGATATCGTCGTGTTTGCCGGCCGGAATCGCGGCAAAATCGATCGCATGCTGTTGTGTCTGTCCGCGGGCTTGCACGTGTTGGCCGACAAACCTTGGATCATTTCATCCGGGGACATGCCGAAGCTGGAACAGGCGCTTCGAATCGCCGACAGCAAGCACCTCATTGCCTACGACATCATGACCGAGCGTTATGAGGTCACTTCCGAGTTACAGCGCGTGTTCGTGAATGACCAGGAGATTTTCGGGCGCCTCGAACCTGGAAACGCTTCCGATCCCGGCATCCGCGCTCGCAGCGTGCATCATCTCATGAAGACTGTCGCCGGAGTCCCGCTGCGCCGGCCAGCCTGGTTTTTCGATATCGCCGAGTATGGCGAAGGCCTGGCCGATGTTGGCACGCACGTGGTGGACCTGGTGCAGTGGACCGCATTTCCCGGCCAAGCCATCGACTATCGCAAAGACATCCATCTTATCGAGGGCCGCCGCTGGCCTATCACGCTCACCAAACGCCAGTTTGAAGAAGTGACGGGCCAGACTCTTTCCGAAGAAAAGCTCGATTATTACTGCAACAATACAGTCCACTACACGATTCGCGGCGTCCACGTGAAGCTGGAGATCGTGTGGGATTGGGAAGCCGCGGAGGGCAGTGGGGATGTGTACGAAGCCGTGTTCCGCGGAACCAAAGCCCGCGCCGAGATCCGGCAAGGCAAAACCGAAAACTATACGCCGGAGTTGTATATCAAACCTGCCAGCGAGGCCTCCCGCGGCGGGGTCTTCGCGGCCGTGCGCAGGCGAGTGGCGGAAGCGCAAGCACAGTGGCCCGGATTAGGCGTCGCCGCAACTGACGCAGAGGTTCGCCTGGTTATCCCGGAGCGGTTTCGCGTCGGCCACGAAGCGCATTTCGCCCAAGTGACGAATCGATTCGCGGAGTATCTGCAGTCGGCGAAGTCCATGCCGGCTTGGGAACGCGCGAACATGCTCGCGAAGTACTACGTCTCTACGCGGGGCGTCGAACTGAGCCGGTAGTTCAATTATTTACAATACAAACCGCCGCGCATCCCTCAGAATGAAGCTCGAGGCCAAAAA
>JBGPSX010000407.1:0-3926 GCA_041490325.1 Bryobacteraceae bacterium
CGGCCGGCCATGTACGATGCTTATCTTCAATCTAACTTGCGGCCGGCGGTGAATTTTCTGGTGAAGACGAGCAGTCCGCCGCAATCGGAATTGAAGAATTTGAACGCTGCGCTGCTGAAGGTTGACTCTTCGGCGGCGGTGGAGGTGAAGGCGATGAGCAACGCGACGGGCTTCGCATTGCTGCCGAGCCGGATGGGAGCGGCGTTGCTTGGGACGATCGGGTCGCTGGGTTTGATTCTCGCGTCGGTGGGCTTGTACGGAGTGCTGGCTTACTCGATCAGCCGGCGTACGCGCGAGATTGGACTACGGGTTGCTCTTGGGGCTCAGCGCGGGCAGGTACTGCGGCTGGTGCTGAAGGAGGGCGCGTGGATGTTGTCGGTTGGGTTGACGGTTGGTGTGTTTTTGGCTGTGTTTGTTACTCGGCCGCTGGCTATGTTTTTGGTGCCGGGGTTGAGGCCGACGGATCCGGTGACTTACTTGGCGGTGACTGGGGTACTTGTTGGGGTGGGAATGGTGGCTAGTTTGGTGCCGGCATTGCGAGCGCTGCGGATTGATCCGATGGTGGCGTTGAGGTATGAGTGATCGACTCTTCCCAGGAACACCGCTCCCTTTGGTCACGGCTCGGTTAGCGGCTGTATCGTGTGTCATAGTGAATCGTTCGGTGTTTCAGTCGTCGAAAATTGTTCGCTGCTTCAGCGGGTGCGACTGATTCAGGTCAGACCAACGCCGGTTCGTTTACTTCGCTGGCGGTGAAATAGGCGCAGTCGGGATGATGGAAGACCAGTGCGCTGACGCTGGCTTCGGGCTCCATCATCATTCCTTCGGTCAGCTCGACGCCGATCTCTTCGGGATGAAGCAGCTTCCACATGCCCTGCTGGTCGTCCAGATTGGGACACGCCGGATAACCGAAGCTGTAGCGCTTGCCGCGATAACGCGAGGTGAAACGTTCCTGCATGGTCATGGTGGGGGGATCGGGGAAACCCCAATCTTCGCGGATGCGGCGGTGCAGCCATTCGGCGCAGCCCTCGGCGGTTTCTATGGCTAGCGCCTGCAAGGCGTGAGTCCTGAAGAATTCGCCGGCTAGTTTGGCGCGCTCGGCTTCCTCGCGGACTTGCGCGCCTGCGGTTACTACGAACAGAGCCAGATGATCGCGCCGGCCTTCGTCGGCATCCAGAATGTAATCGCTCAACGAAAGGCCGTCGGCGCGCGGCTGGCGTCCAAACTGAAACGTGTGGATCGGGCTGGGAGCGCCGGGAGCGAACAAGTGAATCGCGTTGCCAGCGCGCTCGGCTTCGAAGAATTGCCACACGGCTTTGGCTTTCATGAAGCGCGGCGCATCGGCCTTCACTTGCTCGACATCGTTGAAGAGCTTCAGAGCCTTGGCGTCGCGTTCGGCTAGGAGTTTTTCAAAATTGCCCTTGAATCCCAAGTGGCGGCCGTACAGCATGTAGGGATTGATGTAGCTCCAGACCTCGGCGAGGTTGGGCACATCGCGGACGCGGCGGTCGAGATAGGGGGCCGCGGGGATCGGGATATCGGTTCGAACTTTGGAACTGCGCGCTTCGCCGGGCGCGACTACGGGCTCCAGGCTGGTCTTCGGGGCTTCACCGGTATCGGAGAAGATGTGCGACTCGAGAACCTGCGCTCTGGTGGCCGGGTCCATGATCTCGTTCAGGATTTTGAGGCCGGTCATGGCGTCCTTGGCGTAGAACGTGGGCGCGGCGTAGCTGGGCGCGATTTTGGTCTGCGTGAATCTTTCCGACAAAGCCGCGCCGCCGACCAGCAGCGGAACGCCGACGCCGTTATCCTTCAAGTCGCCGCCAGTGATCACCATCTGGTGAGCGCTCTTCACCAGCAGGCCCGATAATCCGATTGCGTCGGGTTTATGGTCGCGAAAGGCCTTGATCAGGTCTTCAGGTGGGACCTTGATGCCCAGATTGACCACCTTGTAACCGTTGTTGCTGAGGATGATCTCGACCAGATTCTTTCCGATGTCGTGGACGTCGCCCTTGACGGTGGCGAGAATGATCTTGCCGCGCGTCGAGGACTCGGTCTTTTCCATGAACTGCTCGAGATGGCCGACTCCGGTCTTCATCGCTTCGGCCGACTGCAGCACTTCGGCGACGATCAGCTCGTTGTTGTTGAAGAGGCGTCCGACTTCGGACATGCCGGCCATCAAAGGTCCGTTGATGATGTCGAGCGGCTGCGCGCCTTCGGCTCGCTTGCGGTCGAGATCCGGGATCAGGCCGTCCTTGGTGCCTTCGACGATGTAATTCGCCAGGCGTTCGTCGAGTGGAAGATCGGCGGCTTTCTTTTTTTCTTTCTTGCCGGCTCTGCGGAAGTACTCGGCGATGGCTGCGATGTGAAACTGATTGATTGCGGCCTTCTGCTCGCGCGATTGCGAGCGCCAATCTTCGGGCGCGGTCTTTAGCTCGGCGGCGCTGGGATGATCGGCGGGCACATCGACCGGCGGCGTGTTGAATAGCAGACTTTCGGCAAGCCGGCGCTCCTCCACGGGAATCGACGCGAAGCGTTCCAGTTTTTCGGCATTGACGATCGCGAGATCGAGGCCGGCCTTGGTGCAGTAGTAGAGAAAAACGGAATTGACCACTTCGCGGGCCGATGCCGGAAGGCCGAACGAAATGTTCGAGACGCCCAGGATGGTCTTGACGAACGGAATCGTCTCTTTGATCAATCGCACGGCTTCGATGGTTTCGACCGCGCCGCCGATGTAGTTCTCGTCGCCGGTGGCGCAGGGGAAAACCAGCGGATCGATAATGATGTCCTCCGGCTCAAATCCGTACTTTTCGGTGAGCAGGCGGACCGATCGCTCGGCCACCGCCAGCTTGCGTTCGCGCGTGAAGGCCTGCGCCTGCAGCTTGTCTTCGTCGATGGTACCGACGACCACCGCTGCGCCGTAGGCATGAGCCACCGGCCCCAGCAGCTCGAATTTCTCCTCGCCGTCTTCGAGGTTGATGGAATTGATGATCGACTTGCCCTGGCAGTAAGACAGGGCCAATTCCACTCCCTTAGGATCGGTGGTGTCGATCATAATGGGCGCTTTGATTTTGCGGATCAGCTTTTCGTAGAAGAACGGGATGTCCTTCATCTCGTCGCGATCGCTGGATTGCAGGCAGACGTCGACCACATGCGCGCCGTTGCGGATTTGCCAGCGGGCGATTTCGGTGGCTTCTTCCCACTTTTCTTCGGCGATCAGATTCTTGAAGAGCCGGGAGCCGATCACATTGGTACGCTCGCCGACGATCAACGGGCGATTACTTTCTTCGGCCTCGACCAGTTCCTTGTTGGAGTAATAGGCGCGATGAGCGGAAGGCTTGAGGGGCCGCGGCGGTTTGCCCGCAGCCATTTCCGCGATGGCGCGAATATGCGCTGGCGTGGTGCCGCAGCAGCCACCTACGATGTTCAGCCATCCATGACCGATGAATTTTTCGAGCTGCGCTGCCAGCGACTCGGGCGTCTCGCCGAACTTTCCGTCGGCGTTCGGCAGGCCGGCGTTCGGATAGCACGAAATGCGGAACGACGACATCTCGTGCAGCGTTCGGATGTGGTCGGTCATCAAATCTGGGCCGGTGGCGCAATTCATGCCTACGGCAAGCAGGTCGTTATTCGCGATGGACGCATAGAGCGCGTCGATGGGCTGGCCGCCCAGCATGGTTCCGTTTCGCTCGATGGTGACCGAGGCGATGACCGGAATCGGAAGGCCCAGCTCGCGACGCAGTTTTTGCACCGCTAACAATCCGGCCTTGAGACTGCCTGTATCGAAGCAGGTCTCGATGAGTAGAAGATCGGAGCCGCCTTCGACTAGCGCTTTGGCTTGGTGGTAGTAGGGATCGTGCAGCCGCTGAAAGGGGGGGGTGGCCGTGGTGTTGAGATCGTTGGTGGTGGGCGCGCTGGATCCGGCGACC
>JBGPSX010000408.1:0-3910 GCA_041490325.1 Bryobacteraceae bacterium
GCCGGCGGCGAACGCATCGGCGTCTCGCATCAATATATTAATCATCTCCAGCGCGGGCCGATCGCTGCACAGTCTAGTGCATTCGATGAGGCGCTCTTCGCCCCACTCTTCATCGGCGGCATTCATGGCCTCGCTGATTCCGTCCGTGAAGAGGACCATCACGTCGCCGGGCTTCAGCTCCACGGTCGCGTGCGAATACTTGGCCGGCTTGAACAATCCCACTACCGGTCCTCCATCCTCCAGCCGCAGCACTTCGCCATTGCGAAACACCATGGGCGGATTGTGACCGCCGTTGACGAAGATGAACTGGCGCGTTACCGGGTCGTATTGGCCGTAGAAGAAAGTCGCGTAGCGATTCGACGGCGTGGCGGCATAGATGAGCTGGTTGATGTTGGACATCAACTTGGCTAAATCCGTGGATCCCGCTATCGTTTGGCCACGCAACGATGCCTGCAGGCTGGCCATCAACAGCGCGGCGGGAATTCCCTTGCCCGAGACATCGCCGATCGCGATGCCGAGCGCTCCATCCGGCAGCTCCAGAAAATCGTAATAGTCGCCACCCACGCCGAGCGCGGGGCGGCAGCGGCCTCCGTAATCGAGACCTGGAACGGCGGGACAGGTTTGGGGAAAGAGCCGCTCTTGCACTTCGCGCGCGATTTCCAGTTCCCGATTCAGGCGCTCGCGCTGCGCCACTTCGGCGGCGAATGCTGCGCTCAACTGGCTGTTCTCGAGCGCGAGCCCGGTTTGCATCGCCAGCGATTCAAGCAACTTCACGTCGGATTTCGAATACGGCTCTTCGGACCGCTTGGCGCTCAGGCTCATGAACCCGATCAGCTTCTCCTTGAACGCCAGCGGCAACAATAGCTGTGCATCCAGCCGATGCAGCCGTTCGCGTTCGGATTCGGTGACTTTAGGCTCGCGATAAATCCAGGAATCGCCGTCATCGAAGTAAACTCGCAGCGGCTCGCGATTCTGTTTCAATTGCGCCACGGTGCCAGCTGTGTCCGCGAAGGCGATGCCGAGTGGCTCCGCATAACCCAGTTCATAAGCGGGCTGGTAATGCCCATCGTCTTTGACCAGCATCGCGACATGGGGAACGTGCAACGACACGGAGATTTGCCTGGCCACGGTCTCTAGCAGTGGACCTGTCTCCACCATAGTGCGAACCTGGTCGCCCAAGTCGCTTAAGATCTGCTCGGCGTCGTAAGCTTCGCGGAAAAACCGCCGATCGATCCTGCCGCGCAGAGACTCGCTGCCTCGCCGGATCCAGATCGCTGCGGCGATACCGAACCCGATAGCCGTAATCTTGCGGGGTCGATTGCGCGCCGGATCGGTGGCCAGGAATAACGAGCCGAAGAAAACGGCCGACATCGCGATCACCTGTACGATCAGCATTGCGCGCTTCGCCAACGCATAGCGCAGTCCTTGCCGGATCACCACGCGCACATCCAGGGCGCGCTGCACCACTATGACGTAGGCCAGCGTGATCGGAAACAGCGCCAGCATAAGGACACACGGAATCCAGACGGCGTCCGGCAACGACTCTATGCGGTTGCCGAGGAGTCCGTAGAGTACAAGGATGAAAAGCGGCGTGAGGGCCAGGCTGGTGCCATTGATCAGCAACAAGAGCCGCCGGCGGGCATCCGGGGAAGATGTTTGGCCGATCTTCATCCAGATCATGGCAAAGAAGGACGACACGGCCGCCATGGACATGAAGAAGGTCACCCGCCCGAGAGGCTGCGTGATTGGCAGCAGCCAAGCGAACGTTCGGAAATTTTCGACGTCGCCGGTTGCGATGAGCGCGTCACCCACGGCATGCACGGCAATCGGGCCGATTATTATCCACTTGAGCCATGGCCAGCGCCGATCCCATGTCAGCCGGTCCGGAAAGTAGACGCCGAACAACAGAATCCAGATCTGCCAGGTGTTTCCGAAAAACTCGCGGTAAAACATCGCGGCGGGACGCAGCCCGTCCGGCCATTCCAGCAAGCGGCTCATTCCGCCAATGCCGGTGGTGCTCATCTGCGCAAAGCTCAGCATGAGCGCCAGCAGAAGCCAGGCCAGAGGATCGCGCGGGCGAATCATGGCCACGAAGAAACCGAGAGCGACACAGAACATGGGAGTGAAGATGGTCAGTACGCCAACCACCAACCAGCCCGTCAGTGGCAATGCTTCTTGCCCGGCCGAGACCAGCGGCACGTTGCGGGTTGCGGCCTCTGTGCGCCCGCTAGCTTGTACCTTGATGGCCAGCCGGTCGCCGGGCCGTTTGTCGGCCAGGATTCTGGCCACCTGGGCTGCTCCGCGGTAGGGTTCTCCTTCCACTTCGACCAGCTGGTCGCCAATATGGATGCCCGCGTCCGCCATTGCTTTTTCGACGAAGGAAAATCGATCGGAGCCGTGGCGCACGGCGAATGGTCGATCGATCTGTTGCTCATAATGCCGGCGGAACTGCACCGAGCTAACTGAAAAGGCGACTTGGTACGCCATGGCAGGAATAAACACAACCGCTAGCAGTAGGTAGAGCCTGCGATTGTCGGCGCGTGCCTGCATGGATCGATTCAGAATGTTATCAGGTCGCGGCCTGCAACCGCCGCCCGCATTCCGCCCAGAGTTATCCTAAAGGTTACGACATGCCTTTCTCCCCCATCGCTGAGGCCATTGAGGACTTCCGTACCGGCCGCATGCTGGTGATCGTCGACGACGAGGACCGCGAGAATGAGGGCGACCTCACCGTCGCGGCCGAGAAAGTGACGCCGGACATCATCAATTTCATGGCCAAGCACGCGCGCGGGCTGATTTGCCTGTCGCTCGGCGCGGACGTGTGTGACGCGCTGGGATTACCGCCCATGTCCTCAAGAAACACGTCGCGCCTAGGTACGGCGTTCACTGAATCGATCGAGGCCGCCGAAGGAGTGACCACCGGAATCTCGGCCGCCGATCGAGCCCACACCATTCGGGTCGCCATGAATCCAGCCAGCAAGCCCAGCGATCTGGCGCGGCCGGGTCACGTCTTCCCGCTGCGGGCGCGCGAGGGCGGCGTGCTGGTTCGCACCGGACAGACCGAAGCCGTGGTGGACTTGGCGCGGCTGGCGGGGCTGCGTCCTGGCGGCGTGATCTGCGAAATCATGAACGACGACGGCTCCATGGCGCGCGTGCCGCAGCTCACGGAATTTTGCCGCCGCCACGATCTGAAGATGATCTCGGTAGCCGATCTGATCCGCTACCGGCTCCAGAACGAGCGCTTCATCCGCCGCCAATCGGAAGGCTGTCTGCGAACCGAGTTCGGCGACTTCAAGACCATCGTCTACGCCAGCACCATCGTTCCTGAGCGCCACCTGGCGCTGGTGCACGGCGAGCTGGCCGGCCGGGAAGACGTGCTGGTCCGCATGCATTCGCATTGCACTTACGGCGATGTTTTTGGATCGACGGAATGCCAATGCCAGCAGGTCATTCGCAAATCGCTGGCGCGAATCGCTCAAGAGGGCGCGGGCGTACTAGTCTATCTGCATCAGACTGGACCCGGGTTTCGCGACCACGCCAGCCGCACTACGCCGGACGGACAACGGGACCTGCAGCAGGAGAGCGGTCTAGGAGCACAGATTCTCTCCGATTTGGGCCTTCACAACATCCGGCTGCTCACCAATCATCCCCGCAAAGTAGTGGGGCTGGACGCCTACGGAATCCAGATCGTAGAGCAAGTTCCGGTGTAGAGGTTGCTGAAACTATTCTGAAGCCCGCTCCCCTGAAAATCAACCGTGGTCGGATTGGGGGTTGAGGGAGCAAATCTGAACGCTGTAGCCCATTTTGCGAAGAGCTTGGACCATCTTGTTGGCGCGACGGCGCTGAACGGTAGGATTGGATTCCTCACCCCGTTCGATGTAGTGAACGCCGTCGTGGAGAATCTTCCAAA
>JBGPSX010000409.1:0-3907 GCA_041490325.1 Bryobacteraceae bacterium
AGAGCTTCCTTCAAAGTGGTTGGGCTTGCGTATACGAACTGTTGCATTTACGCTTTCCTCGTTTCCAGGGCGGCCAGCACGCGCGCGGGCGTGAGCGGCACCCTTGGCACTCTGACTCCGAGCGCATTCGCGACAGCGTTGCCGATGGCAGCGACGCCACCGATAGCGCACGGTTCACCGAGTCCGATGACGCCGCGTTTGTCGTTCTCTTCGCGAATGTCCATATGGACGATGATCTCGCCGATGTCACCGATGCCAGCGAGCTTGTAGAACTCCATGTCGGGGTTGAGAACGCGGCCAATCTGCTGGTCCATGATGCGCTCTTCATACAGCGCGCCGCAGACGCTCATGATGCAAGCGCCCAGAACCTGGCTTTCGGCCGTCTTCGGATTCACAACCAAGCCGCAGTCCTGCACCGCGACCATGCGGTTCATCTTGACGATCCCGGTTTCGGTGTCCACCGAAACATCGGCCATCTGGATTCCGCCGGTACCGCCGGTGTTCAAACCTTCTTCGGGAGCATTGCGAGGATTATTCTCGCCCATCTCGGAAATGCTATTGACTCCCAGCCGTTGGCAGGCCTGCTGGAAGCTCATGGCCTTGTCGGGATTGCCCTTCACTCGAATGCGTTGATCGACGGCTTCGAGCTGATCGGGCGTGGCGCCGAGCGCCTGCGCCACTGTCTCGAACAGTTTCTGCAGCGCATTCATGCTGGACTTGCGGGTGGACGATGTGACGCCGCCGATAGTGGTTGATCCGCCGGAGCCGCCCGAGTTTGGATACGAATTATCGCCGAGCTTCACTTTGACTTGAGTGATGTCGAGGCCGAAGGTTTCCGCCGCGATCATGGCCACCATGGTTCTTGTGCCGGTGCCAAGGTCCTGGGTCGCCAATTCAATTTCAACCGAGGCATCGGGATGGATGGTGGTCTTGCAGGTGCTGGCATGACCCGCGCCGCCCCACGTTCCAAGCGCCAAACCCAAACCGCGTTTGATGTGCCCCTTCGTGGTATCGCCGCGTGGATGCCAGTTCTTCTTCCACTCCATCAACTCCGCGCCTTTTTCGAATTGGAATTTGTAGAGATCGGGGCGCGCGGTGAAATCGAGGTTCTTCATGAACATGTCGAGTGGGTCCATGTTGAGCTTGGCCGCGAGATCCTCGAGTGCGGAACAGGTGATGTAGCAAACCTGTGGATGATTCGGCGCCCGCCATGCCCTGGCGCCGCCGGCGTTGAGTGACACGGCGGTGTGATTGATGCGCCGATTGGGGACCTTGGTGAATACGTAGGGGAACAACTGCGCGTTCAAGCCGCCGCCCGAGAATCCGCCGCTGGCCCAGGTGTCAGACTGCCAGGCAGTGATGGCGCCGTCCTTTTTCGCGGCAACTTTCACGTTGGCGAAAACGGATGGACGGTTGCCCGCGATGGTGAGCTCGGTTTGGCGGTCGAGGAATAGCTTTACGGGACGTCCGCCGCTGGCTTGTGAGAGCTTAGCGGATTCGATGCCCCAATTGTCGGCCGGGAATTTGCTGCCAAATCCGCCGCCCATGTAATCCATGTGGACGTGGACGTTGGTGACTGGGATATTCAGCGCGCGGCCGATGTCGCTCGCGATCCCGAACACGTTTTGAGTGGACGGGAAGTATTCGGCCTTGTCGCCTTTCACCGCGATGGTTTGACCGTGCGGTTCCAGGCAGCAGTGCGTCAGGACCGGGATTCCGTAGTGACCTTCCGAAGTCGCGTCGGCTTCCTTGAAAGCTTTTTCGGGATCGCCAGTGGTCTGCTCGCCCGCCGGTTTGGCGCGATTGCCGGCCTTCGCGAGATCGGTTTCGTCCACCAGGTGCGGCAGAACTTCGTAGTCGACCTTAATGAGGCGGATGGCATCGTTCGCGACTTCTTCGGTGGTGGCGGCGACATAAGCGATCTCAGCTCCGGCCCACTGGACTTCAGCGCCGGGCTGGACCACTACGCGGACTGCCGTGACGCCGGGGAGTCTCTCAGCGGCGCTGGCGTCAACGCTCTTGATCTTGGCGTGCGCGTGCGGTGAGGTGAGCAAGGCTGCGTACAGCATGCCTTCGGGCTTCAAATCGGAGTTGTACTTCGCGGCGCCGGATGACTTCGCGATTCCGTCCAGGCGGTTATAGGGCTTGCCCATAACGCGCCGCTTGCCCATCGGGGGCCAATGATAGTCGGGCAGATTAGCCATTTCTCGCTCCTTTCATCTGTTTTGCGGCTTCGAGCACGGCCTTACGGACGCCCACGTAGGTTCCGCAGCGGCAGAGGTTGCCGCCCAATCCTTGTTTGACTTGTTCATAGGTCGGGTTCGGATTCTTGTCCAGGAATCCTTTGGCCGCCACCACGAACCCGGGCGTGCAGTATCCACACTGCTGCGCATCATTATTAGTGAACGCGACAGAAACCGGATGCGGTTTGCCGTTTTGCGAAAGACCCTCGAGCGTTTGAATCTGCCGGCCTTGCGCGTCAATGGCGAGAACGGTGCAGCTATACATAACTTTGCCGTCGATGATCACCGTGCAAGCGCCGCAGGTGCCGCGGTCGCACACGCGTTTGGCGGCAGTCAGCTCCAGGCCGTGCCGCAGGGTGTCGAGCAGCGTAGCGCGCGGTTCGACGCTGGTGCGGTAAGGCTTACCGTTGATTTGGAGAGTGATTGGTACTTCACCTGGCCCCTGGACCTTGGCGGTTTGGGCCTCGGCTTCCGTTTGGAGAATGCCAGATGTGAGAGCGCCGCTAGTGACGCCGACGCCCTGGAGAAAGCCACGGCGTGAAAAGTTGGGTTTACGTTTCTTGTGTTTCTCAGGATCTTGCTTGGAACTCACCGGTCACCTTCCTTGGGAAGAAATCCTATTGATATTAGCAAAGGCCGCAGGCGATTGGTTTCCGTTAGGGACGTGGGGCCGCCGTTTCGACGGCCACGCCTCTGTCTGACAGCTACTTCTTGAGTTCGATCACGATCACTTCGATGGGTTTGTCGCCGAGATTCTCCGGCAGGTGTTTTCCGGCATCCGACCAAATCGCGTCGTGGGCCTTGCCGTTGCTGTCCTGCGACGTGCCGTCCGCCAGGTGGAACGTGACGTGGCTGTCGGTCATGAACACTGCCACGGAGGCCGGATGTTCGTGCATAATCGATTTCTCATGCGGCCCGTACTTGGCGCGCAGCACGCGAACCTCGTCATTATTGAGGACCACTTTGTAATGTTTAGGATCCACCTTAACAGGGTCTAGCGTTGTCTTCGCCGCGGCTGCGCCCGGCTTCTTCAACTCCACCATGACGGACTCTGATGCCGTGCCGGAGAGATTCTCATAGGCGTGCGTCAGGCCCTTGGAGTAAGTCGCATCGTCGGCTTTGGTGCGTTGGTTACTGGTCTTCCCGTCGGGCAACGTGTACTTGGAATTGTCAGCCGTGAACCCCACCGTCACGTAGGCGGGATGCGAATGCATGGGAAGCTTGCTGTGTCCCGGCGAGTTGAAGTTCAGCACGCGGACACGATCATTTTCAAAGAGCACTTTCACTTGGTCGGGCGCTAACTTGACCACATCCTGGGCATAAGCGGCCACTGCGGCGAGGGCCACCGCTATTGGGAACATACTACGCATAACTATTTCCTCCTGGACCCTGGCGCGCGATGCGTTCTCCAGGGTAGGTCCAAGTATATACGGGCCGGACGGGAAGCGCCACAAAACAGAATCGCCGCACGATCCGTAACGATTGGTGCGCCGCTGGCCTGTGCTGTCCGCAATTCTGCGATAACGTATCCATCAGGAGTTAACGAAAGACATGCAGGAGGAACGAAAAACATGCAGGAGGAACGAAAGAATATGAAAATTTCGGCGATCACGCTGGTTTTAGGCGGAGGCTTGGGCTTCCTGCTCGGCACGCTGAGCAGCGAT
>JBGPSX010000410.1:0-3902 GCA_041490325.1 Bryobacteraceae bacterium
ATACGTTCGGGATCTGCGTTCCAATTGGTACACACACGAACACGATTCAAAATAAACATGGCCGACATCTTTTGGGATACGAATCTGTTCATCTACCTATTCGAAGATAGCCCAAAGTTCGGCGAGGCTGTCCGAGACTTGCGCCGCAGCATGATTCGCCGCACCGATCGGCTGATCACCAGCGCGATGACGGTGGGAGAAGTGCTGGTGAAGCCGCTGGCGACGAACAATCGTGATCTTGCGGATCGCTATCGTAATTTGTTTTCATCGTCCGCGATGACGGTTGTGGCGTTCAATATCGAAGCCGCGGAAGTCTATGGAAAAATCCGGCAGGATCGAACCATTCATCCGGCCGACGCTTTTCAGCTTGCGTGCGCATCCGCGGCCGGCGTCGACCTCTTCATTACCAACGACGATCGGCTTAGTCAGAAGCACGTCGAAGGCATTCAATTCATCACAAGTTTGGAGCGCGCACCGATTTGACAGAGCCTGTAAGGAAGTTCGCTGCGAGGTGCGCAAACGCGCCACCGGCGATGAGAAGGAAGACAGCGAATTTCTTCACGTGGGAATTATCTCCGGAGGGTCCTTCACATAAACGAACGTGGGATATTGCGAACCGGGAAATTCGGCAGTTTTCTGGAAGCCGGCCGCCTCGACGACTGACGGAAGAACGGGATTTCGGTATATGAGGACTATTCTTCGTGGGTGGGCCGCCAGTGAGTCCATAATGCCGCGCATCACTTGCGTCATCACCACGGTCGGAAATGGATGGTACATGTACAGGAAGTTGTATCTGGCATAGTCCCGAAACTCCGCGGCATCACAATGGTAGATGGTGCAATTCCGGACGCCCATGCGTCCCAAGTTCCTTTTTGCAATCGCAACCAGACTTTCAGATAACTCGACACCGTCCACGCGTGCAAAAGGGAACCGTGCGAAGGTGAGCATCGCCCCGCCTTTTCCGGAGCCCAGGTCCAGCACCTGATCGGAAGGCGAAATCGGCAAGCTAGCCAAAATGCTTTCGAGTTCAGGACCGCCGGAGTTGACGTAGAAGAGGGAGCGCTCTTCCGACAAGCCGATCTCGTTCAAAGATGCATAATGCAAATCCATGCGGCGCAGCTTCATGCGAGCGACATATGCGATCCGGCGCCAGTTGCCCTGACGAGCCAAACTAAAGAATCTTCTCACTAGGCGCATGGGGACCATTTTCGCATGCGTGCGCATAGCTTGCCGAAAGCTACTGTATCCGCTTGGTATAATGCCCGCGAGAAGAAAAACTGCCATGTCAAATCCCACAACCCGTAGGTTTTTTATCGGCGCGGCCACGGCCGCCGCAGCCAGCCGTGTCTGGGGCGCGAATGACCGCCTCAATCTCGCGATCGTCGGTCTGGGCGGACGCGGGACCAATCACCTGAACATTTACTCCCGTCTCAGTGATGTTCGAGTGGCGGGACTGTGCGACGTCGATCAGGCCGCCCGCGAGAAGGCGCAAGCCACTTTGCTGAAAAACACCAGCGAAAAGGCCAAAGAATTCGAGGACATGCGAGAAGTCTTCGCCGATCCCAAGGTTGAGGCAGTCTCGCTTGCCACGCCGAATCACTGGCACGCGCTGGCGACCATCTGGGCCTGCAAAGCCGGCAAGGATGTCTATTGCGAAAAGCCAGCCTGCTATAACATCCACGAAGGACAACGGATGTTGCAGGTTGCGCGCGAGACCAAACGCATGGTGCAGATTGGATCTCAGCACCGCAGCATGCCGTACAAGATCAAAGCCATGCAGGCCATTCAAAGCGGCCTCATCGGCAAGGTGTACCTGGCCAAGGGAATGTGCTTCAAGCGCCGCGTATCGATCGGTCACAAGCCCGACTCTCCGACGCCGCCCGGCGTGAATTGGGACCTCTTCCTGGGCCCCGCGCCCATGCGGCCGTTTAACGAGCTGCGTTTCAAATACAACTGGCACTGGTTCTGGGACACGGGCAACGGCGACATCGGCAATCAGGGCGTGCATGAGATGGGCGTGGCACGCTGGGGCCTGGGAGATCCGGAGTGGCCCAAGACGGCCACTTGCACAGGCGGCAAGTACGCTTACGACGACGATCAGGAAACACCGAATACGCAACTAGCCAGCTTTGACTTTGGTGGACGCGAGCTTGTGTTCGAAGTGCGTGGACTGCTCACGGGAGGCGAAGGCCGTCCGGTGGAGCGCCGGCCTCGCGGCGCGGATCCACTGGATACCAACACGCCGCCCCCTTCGCAAAAGACCGCCAGCGCCTTGAACATCACCATCGGAGATCTATTCTACGGAACCGAAGGTTGGATGGCCATGAACGATCAAGGAGTGCAGGCCTACAAAGGCGAAAGCAGCGAGCTGATCCTGGAAGACAAGTCCGAACGCGGGCCTGCTAACGATCCCACCAAGCTGCACATGGAGAATTTCATCGCCGCGTGCCGCTCACGGAACAACAAGGACCTGCACGACGAGATCGGCAACGCCTACTTGAGCGCTTCGCTGTGCCACCTGGCGAACATCAGCTATCGCACCGGCCACAAGCTGACCATCGAGTCAGGACCGAAATTCGGCAGCGACGAAGCAGCCAACAAAATGCTCACGCGACCTGAGTATCGCAAGCCGTACGTGGTTTGAAAGGGCTATTGGAAGGTCGGCCGAACCTTGGCGCCGCTTTTCGGCGTCTTCTCGCCCGGGAGCGCGATGGCATCGCCTTCGTTGAGCCCGGCCAACACCTGTGATTTGGTGTAACTCGATACGCCCAGGCTCACTTTGCGCCACACTACGCGGTCGCCTTCGAGCAGCAGGACGCCCGTCTCGGAGCTTTGACGCCGGATTGCTTCCTTTGGAACAGTCGGGGTGTTCTGAACGACGGTGGCCTGAATGTCGGCGGTAATGTTGGCATTCGGCAAGAGGTCGCGATCCGGGTTTTCGATCACACAGGCGACTTCACCGACCTGCCGTGTACCGAGCGGGACGATTTGCGTTGGAAGCTTGTCGACCTCGCCCTTCCATTGATGGCCGGGCTTGGCGTCCCAGGTGATCACCGCCACTTCACCTTTGCGGACTCTCCCGAGATCCGGCTCGTCCACATAAACGGTCACGCGGACGCGATCGAGCTTGCCCACGCGCGCCACCAAATCGCCGGGATTGACGAACGCTCCTTGCTTCAGATCGAAGTCGTAGACCGTTCCATCCATCGGCGAACGAACAATGCTCAATTCGAGATTCGTGCGCGCAATCTGAGCCGACGACTGCGCCTCCTGCAGCTTGGCCCTCGCGATTTCCTTGTCAGGCGCGGTCACCAGAGCAGCCTTGCTCGCCTCCAGCGCCTGAATCTTGAGTAGCAATTGATCGACAAGCTGGCGAGCGTTCTCCAGCTCGAGGCGAGTGGCGGCCTGCTTGTCAACCAGCCGCTGTAGCGCCTGATACTGTTTTTGCGCCACGTCGAGATCCAGACGGGTGCGCGAAAGATCGGCTTCCACCTGCTGCCGCTCGCCCACCTTTCCGCCTTGATTGAGCACGTGTTCCTGAGTTTGCGCCTGCTTGATGCCGGCTTCCGCCTTGGAAAGCTCAGCGGCCGCAACGCGAGTGTCGAGCTCCACCAGCGGCTGATCCTTGCTCACCTGCTGCCCACGAGTGACCAGGACCCGGGTGATCACGCCGGCCCTTTCGGCTCGCGCGGGTGTCCATTCGATCGGCTCCACTTTTCCATTGGTCGACAGCGTGCTGACGATAGTCTCGCGCGTCACTTTGACGAACTCGACTTCCGGAGGCTCAGTTTTTTTCGAAACGATCCAGACCACCAGGATGGCGATGGCGCCCAAGACAACGACGATGAGGCTCCGGCCCCGGCTCACGAGCGCGGCCTCGCGCAATAATCAAACACTAGCTG
>JBGPSX010000411.1:0-3898 GCA_041490325.1 Bryobacteraceae bacterium
GACCAGTTACGGAGCGGGAAGAAAGTCATAAATCCCGCGATCTTTCAAGGCGTTACTCCCACCTTCCACCACACGCTTGGGATACGTCTGCTGCGAGGTCGATTGTTCAACGACGGTGACCGCAACGGCGCGCTTCCAGTCGCGATTGTGAATGAAACAATGGCGCGCCAATACTTGCCCAACCAGAATGTTTTGGGGAAGCGGTTCAAATGGGGGCCGGAGCAATCTTCACGAACTTGGATCACGGTGGCCGGCGTGGTAGAGGATTCGAAGCAGAACAATCTCGCGTCCAACGTGCGCCCCGGTGTATATCTTCCTTTCGATCAAATGCCGGAGGAATCGGTTGGGAAAGGCGGCGTGCGAGGCATGGTTCTTGCAATCCGCACTAAGTCAGATCCATCGGCCGTCATTTCCGATCTTAGAGGTGTAGCGCGTTCCCTCGATCCTGACGTTCCGTTGTTCGCGGTGCGTCCCATGGAAGAAGTTCTCGCATCTTCGGTGGCGCCGCGACGGTTCAACATGCTGCTTCTGGCTAGCTTCGCGGGGCTGGCGCTGCTGCTCGCTTGCATCGGAATTTACGGTGTGATGTCCTACTCGGTCAGCCAATACACGCGCGAAATTGGAATCCGTATGGCTTTGGGCGCGCGTGTGTCGGACGTGGTCCGATTGATTGTTCGCCAAGGAATGACGTTGGTCCTGATTGGCCTCGGGATCGGCGCAGCGGGCGCTTTTGGACTGACACGTTTGCTGTCCACGCTCTTGTACGATGTGAAGCCGACCGATCCGGCCACCTTCATCGCCGTCTCACTGCTGCTCGCCGCTGTCGCATTCCTGGCCAATTACATCCCGGCCAGACGAGCCACCCGAATCGATCCGTTGAATGCGCTCCGGTATGAATAGGACCAGCAGGCGATAATTAATGAGGCGTTGAAACTTGAACAACGATAAGACTCCCACTCACTATCAACTCGCTCAAATTAATATTGGTCGCATCATGGCGCCTCTGGATTCTCCTGTGATGGCCGGATTCGTTGATCAATTGCCGGCTATCAATGCGCTGGCAGACAGCAGTCCGGGATTTGTTTGGCGCTTTCAAACGGCAGAAGGCGATGCAACCGCGTTGCGGCCGTATGATGATCCACGCATCCTTGTGAATTTTTCAGTTTGGGAATCGGTTGAAGCGCTGAAGCAATTCACATACAAAACCGCTCACGTGGGTCCGTTGCGCGATCGCGCGCAATGGTTCGAAAAGCCCACCGAAGCGTACATGGCGCTGTGGTGGGTTCCGGCGGGGCACATTCCCACCATCGAAGAAGCCCGCGACCGCCTCGCTCACCGCCGGTCTCACGGCGATACCCAGGTTGCATTCTCGTTCACGAACTCGTTTCCGCCACCAGGCGAGTCGGCTGGAGATGTTAACCAGCAACCCTCGCTACTCGCTTGCCCAAAACCGCCGGAGGCCGGCTGGGTTGCCGAACCGTGACTAGAGGAACTGTGAAAAATTGGCCGCTAAACGATTATTGGAAACCGCTCCCTGTGGTCACGGCTCGGCCAGCAGCAATAGTCCCTAGCCGAGCCGTGACCGCAGGCAGCGGTTGTTGGGGCGATTAGAATTAAGTTTCTAGCTTCCAACGGCCACCGACGACATACTAGAAACTAGAACTTCTCTCTCATGAAATCCTTTTCCGATTCCGCTCCGCGCATCCTTATCGCGGACGACCAAGCCGACGTACTCGAAGCCTTGCGGCTGTTGCTCAAAGCCGAAGGCTATCAGATCGAGTCGGCCGCTTCTCCAGCAGCCATCATCACCGCTCTGGAGTCTCGAGATTTCGACGTGGTCCTGATGGACCTGAATTACACCCGCGATACAACGTCGGGGCAAGAGGGCCTCGATCTGCTCTCGCGGATTCAAACCATCGACTCGATCCTGCCCGTGATCGTGATGACCGCATGGGGAACCGTCGGCCTCGCGGTGGAAGCAATGCGGCGCGGCGCGCGCGACTTCGTCCAAAAACCCTGGGAGAACGAGCGGCTGGTCAGCATCGTCAAGACTCAGATCGACCTGAGCAACGCCATTCGCCGAGGTTTGCGCCTGGAAGCCGAAAACAGGCTGCTGCGAACCGAGGGCGTTCCCACGCTGATCGCCGAGTCGCCGGCCATGCAGCCGGTGTTGCAGATGATCGCGCGCGTAGGTCCGTCGGATGCGAACGTGCTGATCACCGGCGAGCCTGGCACCGGAAAAGAAGTCGTCGCCAAGACGCTCTTTGCGATTTCGCCTCGCAGCACCAAGCCCATGGTGACTGTGAATGCAGGCGGGCTGGCCGAGGGAGTATTTGAAAGCGAATTGTTCGGCCACGTCAAGGGTGCATTCACCGATGCCAAAGCCGATCGCGTGGGCCGATTTGAGCTGGCCGACGGAGGCACGCTGTTCCTGGACGAAATCGCGAATGTGCCGATGAACCTGCAAGCTAAGATGCTGCGCGTTTTGGAAGTCGGCGAGATGGAACGCGTCGGATCGTCGAGAACCAAACGCGTGGATGTTCGGGTAATTTCCGCTACCAACGCGCATCTGGACGAGGAAGTGCAGTCGGGCCGCTTCCGCCAGGACCTGTTGTTCCGTCTCAACACCATCGAGATCCATATCCCGCCACTGCGCGAGCGCCGCGAAGACATCCCGCTACTCGCGGCTCATTTTCTGTCGACCCACGCCCAACGGTATCGCAAACGGATCAGCGGATTCGACCACGCCGCGCTGCAGTTGCTGCTCGACAATGCGTGGCAAGGCAACGTCCGCGAGCTGAATCATGTGATCGAGCGTTCCGTGCTGATGGCGCAAGAGAGTCAGATCAAGCCCGCCGATCTGGCGTTGCGATCCACGCGCGAAGGCAGCCTGCGTCTCGAAGACATGAGCATCGAAGAGGTGGAGGCGTTCTTAATCAAAAAAGCTCTGGCGCGCTACAGCGGCAACGTCAGTCACGCGGCCAGCGCCCTGGGACTGAGCCGTAGCGCACTGTATCGCCGCCTGCAACGTTATGGACTATGATGATCGTGGCGCACGCTAGTGACGCTGCTGAAGAAATAACTCAAACCGCTTCCTGCGGTCGCGGCTCGGCTAGGGATTATCGCCGCTGGCAGAGCCGTGACCAAAGGGAGCGGTCTTATAGAAACTTCTTCAGCAACGTCACTCCTGCGTGCCGCGTTCACACTCGTGTGAACGCCTGTTTTAGGCAGCCGCGATGAAGCTTCACAAACCCCGCCTGGTCCACGAACGCCGCATCCTAGTCATGGCCCTAGTGGCCGGTTCGCCCGCCGTGCTGACGTCCATGCTCATGCTCTGGCTCGGCGACTACACACCCAAAGTCCAATGGACGCTCAGCGTCCTGATCGTAGGATTCTGGCTGGGGTTTTCCTTCGGCGCGCGCGACCGCGTGGCGTCTCCCTTACGCACGCTCGCCAATTTACTCGAAGCGATGCGCGAGGGCGACTATTCCATTCGGGCCCGCGGCATCAGTGGCGACGACGCGATGGGCGAAGTGATGCAACAGGTCAACGCCATGAGCGCTACGTTGCGCGCGCAGCGGCTGGGCGCTCTGGAGGCCACCACGCTGTTGCGCAAGGTCATGGAAGAGATCAACGTGGCGGTATTTGCTTTCGATGGCGACCATCGCGTGCGGCTGGTCAATCGCGCCGCCGAGCGGCTTTTGAACGAGCCAGGCGAGCGCATTCTCGGCGCCGAGGCTGCCTCGCTCGGTCTGGACGCATATCTCGAAGGCGACGCGCAACAAACCGTGCAGCGCACCTTTCCCGGAGGCGCCGCGCGCTGGGGCATCGCCCGCAGCATGTTTCGCGAAGGCGGCCTGCCGCACCAACTGTTGCTGATCACCGATCTCACCCGTCC